>JAOZKO010000348.1 GCA_029935325.1 Bacteroidales bacterium | reverse complement strand
GGATTCGCGATATAGTATTACCCATTCTACCATTGAAAAAAAGAATGAAAATGAAAGTGAGAATATACTTGGTAAGCAGCTAATTCTAACGCCAATTCATGAGGGAAATATTAGTCTAAAACTTGCTTATAAAAATATTGGTATTAACTATATTCAACAATTTGTTGGGATGCGATATTTAACTGCTGATAATAAAGACGAAATGCCAGCATATACCCTTGGCGATATTGCTTTGAGTTGGAAAACTACAGTTTGGAAACATGGCCTTCAATTGCGTTTGCGATGGAATAATATTTGGAATACAACTTATCAATCCATGCCAAATTATGCTATGCCATTGAATAATTATGAACTAAGTCTTAGAGTTTTCTTTAATCATCATAAGAAATAGAAATGGAAAAATTAATCATCATATTAATAGTATTTACAATCAGTTTTTGGTCCTGCAAAAAGGAAGAAAAAGTAACAGAAGAACTTCCTGAGAGTAGTATCATATATTATATTAGCAATGAGGGAGCCTTTGGATTTGAGAATTCATCATTATCAGCATACTACCCTTTAGAAAATAATATTATTAATAATGCTTTCGAAAAAGTTAATGGTAGAGGGTTGGGTGATGTTTTGCAATCTACACATCATCATAATAATAAATTGTATTTATTGGTAAATGCTTCATCAAAAATCGAAATTGCAGAAACGCCCTCATTAAAAGAAATAGGTGTAATTCAAAATATTTCTATGCCACGATATATGTTGAGCAATAGTAGTACTGGTTATATTTCGCAATGGGGAGATGGAGGAAATATTACTATTTTAGACCTTGAAACAAATAAAATAAGCCAAACGGTTGCTGTGGGAAATGGACCAGAGCGTATGCTTCTAACTGACCAATATCTTATGGTATGCAATAGTGGTGGTTTTACCAGCGATAGTACTATTAGTATTCTTGATTTGAATACAAATCAAATTATAAAAACGCTAAAAGTGGGAGATATTCCTATGGATATAGTTAGTGATAAGGATAATGAAATATGGGTGCTTTGCAAAGGGCAAACTATTTATAATTCTTCTTGGCAGATTATTGGACATACACCTAGCAAATTACTTAAAATATCAGAGGCGAACCTTTCTATAGTTAAAGAAATTGAGTTATTTAAAGATCAACATCCATCACAATTGGCTTTAAGTCTGACAGATGACAAATTATTTATTGGCGGAGGCTTTGGTTTTCAAGGAATTTATCAATTTGATTTGTCCACTGAAAAACTAGATAGCAACGCTATTTCGAGTAAAAGTTTCTATGGTATCAGCTGTGGAGCTGAATCAAATATCTTTGGGTTTGAATCACCAGATTTTACTAGCTCAGGCAAGATGATTGAAATGGATTTGGAAGGAAATATTATTAAGGAAATTGAGCTTGGGATTGGACCCAATGGGATGAGTTGGTAAGTTTGATTGGAAACCAAAGTGCGCATACAGAGATACATAGTAGAGTATGAGTTTGCCAGCAATCAAGCAGGGTAAATCTTAAGGTTTGCTCTGGCATTTGATTTATTCGCTAATAATTGTCTCCATATTTTTCATATCTTTGTAGCAATCTGCATTATTACTAACATTAGAACATTATTAACTAAATATTTTAGATATGAAAAAGACCTACTTATTTTTAATTAGTTTAGCTTTTGTATTTGCAATAAGTTGCAATAATAACGAAAGCCCTAAGCCAGAAGTTGCTGAGCCAAGCATTGACAAAGAAGCTATTATGACTCAGGCTACTAATTTCTTTGCAGTACTTCCTGCTGAAGATGTGAATCCTGAAAACCCAATGACAGAAATGAAAATTGCTTTAGGAAAAGCACTTTATTATGATAATAGATTATCAAAAGACGAAACTCAAAGTTGCAATACTTGTCACAATACTGAAACCTATGGAGTAGATAATGAGCCTACATCAAAGGGCGATAATGGAGGTTTAGGAAATAGAAACTCTCCTACAACTTTTAATTCAGGATTGCATATTTCGCAGTTTTGGGATGGGAGAAACAAAGATGTTGAAGAGCAAGCTGGAGGACCAATACTTAATCCTGTAGAAATGGCAATTCCTAATGAGGAATTTATTCTTAATAGACTAAAAGAAGTTCCAGAGTATGTTGAGTTATTTGCTGCTGCTTATCCAGAGGATGAAGATCCATTTACTTATAAAAATCTTACATGGGCAATTGGTGCTTTTGAGCGTACATTGTTAACTCCATCCAAATTTGATGATTACCTTGCAGGAAATCAAGATGCACTTAATGATGAAGAATTGATAGGCTTAAAAACTTTTATAGATGTTGGTTGTACAACTTGTCATTCAGGAGCCTTATTAGGAGGTAGCATGCATATGAAATTTGGTTTAAGTACCAATTATTGGGATTTGACAAAAAGTAGCGTAATTGATAGTGGTAGATACCACGAGACTCATCAAGAAGCGGATTTGTTTGTATTTAAAGTTCCATCACTTCGAAATATTGAAATGACATACCCATATTTTCATGATGGTAGTGTAGTTGATTTGGGTGATGCAATTCAGATAATGGCTAAAACAGAACTTAATAAAGAACTAAGTACTGATGAGGTAGCACAGATTAATGTATTCTTAAAAGCTCTAACTGGAGAAGTTCCTAGTAGCGCTTTTATTAGTCGAGCTAATTAAAGTTTATTAGGAGAATAAGCAAATATTAATAGCCATGGGTTTGACTCATGGCTATTAATTTAGTTACTACTCAGTCGGGTTAAATGATTGATATTCAGTAGCCCAGTGCTTTAGCTCTGGGCTGCAAATTGAGACAAGCCATCAGTTTTGGCGGTATTATTGATTTTTATTCAATAATAGTGACAAAAATAACATTGATAATCAGCATTATATCTTTTAAAATGCTACTGATTAGTAATTTAATTTATACTGTTAATTGTAATCTACAGGCCTACGCTTGAAGTATTACCTTATATCCGCAAGGGTATTTCTGCTACAAACCCTAACTGCCTATCATT
>JAOZKO010000347.1 GCA_029935325.1 Bacteroidales bacterium | reverse complement strand
GCACGTGAAGCCTTCGCTATGTCCGCTAAACAAATGAGCGAAGCCTTCACTTTTGAGCTGGGAGAAGTGGAGACTTGGAGAACAGGAGAAGTTGAGAGTTGGAGAAGTTGAGAGGAGGAGAAGTTGAGTGGTTCTGCCTGGCACGTGAAGCCTTCGCTATGTCTGCTAAACAAATGAGCGAAGCCTTCACTTTTGGGCGAGAGCTTTTAAAGAGCGAAGCGTCTTAGCGGTTAAAAGAAAAAGAGCAAAGCAATATTAAAACAACGAATATTAAATAAATCAAATAGTTATGATTAAGAAGATATTAAAAGTACTAGTATTTCTAATTTTTATTGGAGCATTTGTTGGGACATTGTATTACCTTTATATGAAATCGCAAACAGACCCAATTGTATATCAAACACAAAAGCCATATATTACAAATATTATTGAGAAAACCGTAGCAACGGGCTCGGTAGTACCGCGTAAGGAAATTGAAATTAAGCCAAAGGTTAGCGGTATTGTTAGTGAACTTTATGTTGAAGCAGGTGATTATGTGCAGAAGGGTGATAGGATTGCTAGAGTAAAAATCATCCCTAATATGGTGAATCTTAATAGCGCTGAAACCCGTTTATCGAAAGCAAAATTAAGTCTAGGAGATGCTCAAATTCAGTACGATCGTAAGAGCTTGCTTTTTGAGAAAGGTGTTATTTCTGAAAATGAATACCAGCAAACAAAATATGCATACCAAACATCAAAAGAGGAGGTTAGAGCAGCAGAGAATAATCTGCAACTAATCAGAGAAGGTGCAGTGAAAGATGCCGGTAATAGCAATACTATTGTGGAGTCAACCATTAGTGGAACAGTATTAGATGTTCCGGTGGAGGAGGGTTTTTCAGTAATAGAAGCCAATAATTTTAATGCAGGAACAACTGTAGCTACCGTTGCCAATATGAGCGATATGATTTTCAAAGGAAAGATTGATGAATCTGAGGTTGGGAAGATAAAAACAGGAATGCCACTTATTCTAAGTATTGGAGCTATTGAGAATAAGTTTTTTAGTGCAGAACTTCAGTATATTAGTCCAAAGGGTGTAAAAGAAAATGGCGCTATTCAATTTGAAATAAAGGCAGATGTAAAACTTGATGATAGCACTTTTATTAGAGCTGGATATAGCGCTAATGCTGATATAGTACTCAAACGCGCCGATAGTGTGATGGTAATTAATGAAAGCCTTCTGCAGTTCGAAGATGGTAAAGCTTTTATTGAAATAAAGGTAGATTCTATGAAATTCGAAAGGCGAAATATTGAAACTGGACTTTCCGATGGTATTCAGGTGGAAGTTAAAAAAGGTGTAAGTATGGGAGAAGAGATTAAAGTTTGGAATAAATAGTACTTGCCGGAAAACGTAATTATCAAGATTTCCTCAACCGAAGAATAAAATAACTAATACCAAAGGTAATAATACCAGAGCCAAGTGCCAGTGCAATAGCTCCAATTATATATTGGTAAATATTATGGCCAATTTCTTTGAAGAATTCCTCGGAACCTCCTGAACCAAAGGTTTTGAATTGATGAAATAGGTCTGCAATATTGGGGTCGCCAAGGATAATCCCTCCAAGCCAATAGCTGCCAAATAGAATAAATGGAACTAAGGGTGGTAGACTAATATTTGCAGCAAGTATTACTAGTGTTTTATTGAGTTTCATTAGCTGAGCAAGGAAAAAAGCTACCAACATCTGGAATCCCCAAATGGGAACAATACCCATAAAAACTCCAAATCCTAAAGTGAAACTTAGTTTTTCAGGACTTTCGTTATGAGCAGTTAACTGCTCCTTAAGGATTTTTTTAAAGTCATTTTTAATAAAATACCTAATGAAATCGCGTGGCTTAATAAATAGTAATGCCCATGTGGTTAATACAGAGTTCAGTACACTAATTCTAAAGAAATCCATAAAGGGACGAAAATGAGAAACTCGCTCATCTCCTTCAAAATATTTTACCTTCACATCCACGGTTTCAATATCAATATCGCGCCATGCACTACGGATTAATACTTCAATTTCAAATTCAAATTTTCGGGTTCTGAAATTAATATCATCATATTCCGAAATAGGGTAAAGGCGGTATCCTGTTTGAGTATCAGGCTGCTTTTTGCCAGTTTCTACCCAAAACCAAAAGTTGGAAAATCTATTGCCAAAACTGCTTTTACTAGGTATTCCTTCTTGGTTCATATTTCTGTTTCCAAGAATTAGGGTGGCTTTTTGGCTCTGCTCTAATTTATCAATAAACTTAGGTAAATCAGAAGGAAAATGCTGTGCGTCAGAGTCAATACTAATACAATTGATATAATTTAACTCCCGAGCTTTCTTAAAACCTTGTCGCAAAGCCCAACCTTTACCCTGATTCTGCTGATAACTAATAAGTGCAATTTGATTCTTATAAGCTTCTAAAAATTCTAGAGTATTATCAGTGCTGCCATCATTTACGACAATAATATTTGATGTATATTCCAAAACCTCAGAAATAACATTACCCAAAGTAGCTGCATTATTATAGGTAGCTATTAGCACACAACATTGGTGCTTCTGAAATTGGATTTGTAGGCTTGCTGTCATGCTCGGAATTTGTATTGCGCAGAATATTTTAACATGGTTTTAGGCAATTCATCAAGAGAAATTATTTCTGCCTTAAGCTTTATTTCATCGGTATGTTTCCAACTTAACTTCACGCTTAGCTCTGTATGCTCATTAGGATTAATCATGCCAAGGTATTTTATATTCTTGGAAGCGATTAGTGAAATCTCTTTTCCCAAAGTTTTCTCAAAAAGCTCGTGAATAAGTTCCATCTGAACTACCCCAGGTAAAAGGGGAAAATCAGGGAAATGTCCTTTATACATTTGATGATTGGCATCCAATTGTATTTTATAAATTGCTTGCTCAATATCTGTTTTCTCTTCCAAAATACTATAATACTTTCCTAAACCCATAGCTTTACTTTATAAAGGTTAGTGTAATTGATAAATCCTGATGTTGGTGCTGGATATTGATTTCGT
>JAOZKO010000084.1 GCA_029935325.1 Bacteroidales bacterium | reverse complement strand
CTATCTTCAATTACAAAAACAGTAGAAAGTGAAAGTACTAATAAAGCTACGGCTAAAGTCCATGTTGCTTTTTCCATAAAGTCAGTCGTTTTTTTAACACCCATTACTTGGTTTCCACCAGAGAATGTAGAAGTTAAACCTCCTCCTTTAGAATTTTGTGCTAAAACCACCAAAATCATTAGGAGACAAACGATAAAAATCAATATTGAAATGATATATAAACCCATTTTATGCTTATTTTGTTGTTAATCTTTAAGTTCCGAAATTCGGGCTGCAAAGTAAGTGATTTTTTCTGGATAAATCAAGATTAATTTTTCATAAATTTTTATAGCCTTTTTAGTGTGTCCTTGCTTGAAATAAAGCTTTGCCATTGTCTCTGAAACAAGCTCGTAAGTCTCTTTTACACTTTGACTTGCCAAATCCACCTCTTTAGAATAATCCTTATCCTCTGGCCTATTTATTCCTGGACTGTTTTTTATAAAGCTATCTATTATTCCTAAAGTTGAGCCGCGATCAACAGTCTTAGAATGTTTTTTTGTTGGCTCTTTATCCTTAGATTTAATCTTTTTTATAATTGAAGTGGAAGCCTTTATTTTTGTTTCCTCCGGCTTTTTATCAACTGTTTTCTTTGTCGCTTTCAATTTAGGTTTCTGAGGAGCTTCTTTTGAAATATTTTTAACTATTTCCTTGGGAGCTTTTTCAAGAACCTCTTTATTCGGCTTTTGTTTTTCCTTTTCAATTTCCTGAAGCCTGCTCTTTACCTCCTCCATCAAAACTGTTTTGGAGCGAATTTCCTTGCCTTCTTTATCAGTCAGCGGCTTAGGTTTACTAATTTCCTTGGCTTCTTTTATCTTTGTTGTACTAGAAGCAGTTTTTGCAGTAGCTGATAATGGTTTTTTTGATTGTTGATAAACGCCATAGTCAGGATATAAAAAATCAAATAACACCTCCCTATCCAGCACCAATGTTGCTGTTTGTGATAAGTGCAAGCGAAAGTCATTATGCCCACTCAACTGCATAGCTTTTAAATTAAGCATTCTAGCAAGTTGAAAATAAGGAAATTCTTGTTGGATTTTTGTAATTTCTGCTATTTCATCCTTCCTAAAAGAAGTTTTCTTAGCGTTCAAATTTATATAAAAGCTTTGAGTATTCATATTTTACCAATTAACTAATGCTTTATTAAATACATCTTGCACTATTCTTACCATAATAATACTTACCAATTCATCTTCAACACTAGAGAAACTTTTGGAGGCATCGTAATCTTCAAACCCTGTAAATCTTTGCTCGAAAGATTCATCATCATTTAAAGTATTTACATAACGTACATTTACACTTATACTTAATCTATTTAATGCTGCTTGTTCATTGCCCTGTATCGCCACCGCTGTGGTATGGTAATCTATTATTTCTCCTGCTATTTGCAACTCAGCATTCTGTTCTTTTAATTCCAGTTTAGTTTGATTAACAAACTTATCGCGCATGGCATCAGTAAAATCCTGACTTAATGCTGGATTAACCAAACTAGCTTTATTAGGAAAATAATCTATTGATATAGTTTCTGCAGTAATTGGTGCTCCCGTAAAAGAATAATTAACTGTACATGCCTGTACTGCTATAGCTATTACTAGAACAATAATTACTTTCAATATGTTTTTTTCTTTACTCACCAATATTATATTTTATGTAATATTATACTCTTTGATTTTACGATATAATGTTCGTTCTGAAATACCAAGTTCTTCAGAAGCCGTTTTGCGTTTGCCATTATGCTTTTTCAGTGCTCGTTTTCTAAGCTCTATTTCTTTGTCTTGCAGCGAAAGTGACTCCTCCATCACCTCAGAATCCTGAATAGGTTCTTCATAAGTATCATTAACAAACTGAGCCTTACTAACTGGTTCTTCGTAATTTGACATTTGATAGGCATCATCTTTAATCTGATTTTCAAAATCAGGATTATCCATAATGTCTTTAATAATACGAGTATTTGAAGTCCTTAGCTGTGAAGCCATTTTTTCATCCTTCATCATTTCACTTACCAATTGCTTAAGGTCAGTGATGTCATTACGCATCTCGAAAAGCACTTTATATAATAAATCTCTTTCGCTTAAATGACTATCTTTAGGATCTTTGAAAAGTACTGGCAATCTATTTATATTACTCTCTGGCAGATACTTCAATAAAGTTTCTCTTGAGATATTTCTATCTTTTTCGATTATTGATATTTGCTCGGTAATATTCTTAAGCTGTCGTACATTTCCCTTCCATGTATAATTAATTAATACATTAATAGCATCTTCGGATAGTCGTAATGTTGGCATTCTATATTTATCGGCAAAGTCTGCTGCGAATTTCCTAAAAAGCAATAAAATATCTTCTTTACGCTCACGTAATGCAGGAATATTAATTGGAACAGTATTCAATCTATAGTATAAGTCCTCGCGAAATCGCCCCTCTTCTATTGCCTTTGGCAAATCAACATTGGTAGCTGCAACCACTCTAACATCAGTACTTACTACTTTTGAAGAACCAACGCGAATAAACTCTTTGTTTTCAAGGACCCGCAGCAAGCGAGCCTGTGTGGCAACTGGCAATTCAGCAACTTCATCAAGGAAAATAGTACCACCATTGGCAACCTCAAAATAGCCTTTACGACTATCTGTAGCACCTGTAAAAGCACCTTTTTCGTGACCAAATAATTCAGAATCGATGGTTCCTTCAGGAATTGCACCGCAGTTAACTGCAATATAATTTCCATGTTTACGAGAACCTAATTGATGAATAATTTTCGGGAATGATTCCTTACCAGAACCGCTTTCGCCTGTTATTAAAACCGTTAAATCTGTCGGAGCTACTTGCATAGCTATTTCAATTGCACGATTCAATAATGTAGAACTCCCAATAATTCCAAATCTTTGTTTGATTGATTGTAACTCCATATTGTAAACAATTAACTTACAAAGTTATGAAAAATTGTGAGTGAGCTGTGGAAATAATATTTGATATGAATTATTTATTGGTTTTCTTGCAATAATAGGCTGGCTGTAAAGCTTTCTGACTTTTGGATTATTATAAAAATAAAAAATACCCTAAACATTGACCATATGTGTGTTACTGATTTATTTCGTTAATCAAAAGAGAATCTGTATTAATTTTAGCATCAATTACAGCTTCTACATCTTCATTAGGAATAGCAATTGACAAAACATAATGTTGCAGTTTCCATGTATTATTTGATTTTGCCAAAACCCCAGAGCCTCTACAAATTCCCATCCATGTATCAAGTAACTCATCGAACCAAACCACATCAGCAGCTTTACTCACATAAATATTCCTCTCAATTGTTTTGAAATCCCATGCCCTACCCTTGTCGAAATATGGCTTGCAGAAATCCTCAAATTGCTGCTTTGTCCAATGTTCTGTGGCATCAGTACCTATAAAATATGAGTTGGTATCCATTAACTCAAAGTACTGATTATAATTTGTTTCAGCAGCATCTTTATGCCAATTATTCATTAAAGTCTCTATGTTAACTTTAATATCTTCAATCTCTTGATTGCTGATATTCTTTGGTTGATTGCAACTTTGCAGCATTAATAAGCCAATAAATAATAGAATAAGTGTTCTCATAGAATTAAGATTAATTTGGAACTACAAACATAGTGTTAAATGATGAAGCTTATCTATCAAATTGGTGAATATATGTGCTAAACAATTAAATAAAATGCGACTCAGTCTATCTAAATAATGATATCCTTTCAAATATATTTTGTCATTATTTTTGCAAAAAAGGCAAAAATATCGCCAAAACATTTATGATTCTCATCAGTAGCCCCGCCATAAATGACGGGGCTACTGATTAGTAACAAAAAATCATTACCTTTGTTGAGTTGATTTTAATAACATACAAATCTAAATCTATGAGGATAATAATTTTATTACTTTTCCTTGGAATTAATTATTTAGGAAAAGCTGACACATTAACATTTTGGCATGTTTACTACAATGCGAATTTAGTTGCAGAATTAAATGAGTTAAGTAATGAGTATAAATTAATAATTGAGAAGAGTAAAATTAAAAAAGGGGATTCAATTACGGTTTACTATTTCAGAGACACTCCTTGTAGCAGTTGCAAATCAACACTGCAAGTTCAAGATAATAATAATCAAGAGGTAGCAGTTTGGAACGGCGTAGGAACAACAACAATTAAAAAATTTGCCATTGAAGATTTATTGAAATCAGGATCAGAATTCTTTGTTGTTTGGTATATTGAAGAAATATCTGGCACAAAACTTCTAAAAAGTAGATTATTCAAGATAAAAATAGACTAATTATTGCGCTTATAGTGTGTCCATATTAATTAGGTTTGAATAACCATCAATACCTCCTAAGAAATATTCAGCTTATAACCATGGCCATGAATATTGACCAGTTTAATATTATCAGCTAATGAGAAATATTTTCTGATTTTTGTTAAATAAACATCTAAGCTTTTGGAAGTGAAATAGTCATCATTTCCCCAAACATTTTCCATGATTGTACTTCGGGAAATTGGCTGCCCCATATTAGTTGATAAACACCGAATAATATCAGCTTCCTTTGTGCTTAATTTAATATCGCTCTGCGAAATTATCAGCAGTCTATCTGAATGCTTGAAAACAAAATTTGTAAATTCAATAGATTCATCATTATTGCCTTTATTCTCAATTGCCAAGCCTCTTCTCATAATAGCTTTTATACGCCAGAGTAACTCATCGATATTGTATGGTTTAGTAATATAGTCGTCGCAACCTGCTTTAAAACCTTCAATAATATCACTACTTAGCGTGCGGGCAGTAAGAAAAATAATCGGAATCTTTGGGCTTATTTTCCTTATTTCGCTAGCAAGGTTCAATCCATCACGCCTAGGCAGCATTATATCCAATATGCATAATTGAAAATCACCTTTTTGAAACAGCTCAAGACCCTGGTCGCCATCCTCAGCCAATACTACATTGTATTTGCTAAAACGTAAGTTCTCCACTAAAAGATAACCTGCATTCTTATCATCCTCAACTACTAATATGCTTGTAGATTTACCCATGGCGATTCATTTCTGTTGGAATAGTAATTGTGAATGTACTTCCTAATCCCAGTTTACTATCAATGCTAATTTTAGCATCATGAGCATCAATAATGTATTTTACATAAGTTAGCCCAAGCCCAAAGCCTTTCACATCATGAATTTTGCCTGTTGGCACTCGGTAAAACTTCTCAAAAATATGATCTAGAGACTTTGCTGGTATTCCAATCCCCTTATCTTCGATGCTAATAATTACATTATCATCTTTTGAATATGTGCTAACATTAATTTGAGCAGTATCCTTTGAATATTTTATTGCATTATCTATCAAATTATATATCACATTGGTAAAATGTGTTTCATCAACAGAAACGAATGGAATATTTTCTTCCAAATTATAACTTAATTCTGCTCTGCGATTCATTATCTCACTATCAAAAAGCTCAGCAGTATGTGTAATGATATCATTAATATTTAGCTTCTCCTTATTTAGTGAAATTACCTTTTCCTCATAAAAGGCGGTATTCAATATTAAATTAACATTATCCTGTAGCCTAATATTTTCCTCTCTGATAATTTTTAGCAACTTCTGCTCCGATTCATCAGTATTATTAGCACGTTTTTTCTCAATAGTATCCAATGCTAGATTCACATTCGATAGTGGCGTTTTAAACTCATGGGTCATATTATGCATAAAATCAGATTTCATTTCCGCTAATCGCTTTTGATGAATTATGGTTTTAATAAATACTCCAAAGAAAATTGCAAGAATGATAATAAAGGCAAATGTCCCTCCAATTACATAAATCAGATTACTATATATATATTTGTCTTTTGATGGAAAAACCAATCTAATATCATAGGGTTTGAAAAAATAGCTTTTACTAAATATCGTAGCTTTTATTGTTGATTCAAAACTATAATTTGAAGCCTTCTCAGGATAACTATAAACAACAGAGTCTATCGATTGGCTATTTATAAAATACTCATATGCAACGCTTATACCCTCATCAGCCATCTCCTTTTTCAATAATGAGTCAAATACAGGAATAAAGCTATCATCCTCCTTCATATCATATCGATACTGACTTATTAAATTTCCATCAACTCCATTAGAATCTGTAGAGAACGACAATGAATCGAACATATATCTCACATGAAATACAGCCTCTATCTTGGCAGGAAATGACATCACTATTTCGTTATAAGTATAAACAGAGTCACCAGCAAAACTTGGATTCCAAAAATTAATATCTAGGGTATCAGCAATCCCATCTCGGGTTTGCTTATATAATAATAGCCTTTCTCCTTCTGTAAAAACATTATTTGAGAAAAAATCAATACAATAATAGCTATCCTCTGTTTGGATAATTACATCATCGAGAATCGACATAGCTTTAGACGCAAGCTCCTTGTTCTTAAGATTATAAGAATGTGATATCCATACAAATTGCCCCCATAAAAGCCCAATAATAGCTATTATAATTACAATAATTGAAACGTATAACTTCTTCCCATTCATATTTGGCAAAGCTACTAATATAAATAGTCCAAATTAAATTAAGAATCAATTTTAGGTTTTTTTAGGGGTTTTTAGGAGTGTGTTAAGATTCTACCACTCAGTGTTCTATTACTTTTGCTTTCGTTAATAAATGAGTCCAGTCTAAGAACAGGCAATTTGTATAAAAAGAGTTATTTTGAGGGAGATTTTTATTTTTTGAAATCCAGTGATGCCGTAGTATCAGTTGATTGAAAAAAATGAAAATATGTCCAAAAGAAACTTTTTTGGTTTTGGTAGTTTTTAGACTGGACTCATAAATATAATTTCATATGCGAAAATTATTTACAATCTTAGTAATGCTATTAGTTAGCACTAGCTATTCGTTCTCTCAATGGACTCAGATAAGCAATTATGCAGGAGGTGCAACTGATGGTGCTCCCGCTTTTACAATTGGAAACTACGCTTATGTAGGAGGTGGTATTGGATCAAAAGAATTCTACAAATTTGACCCCACAAATGATTCTTGGACTAAGTTAGCAGATATTCCTAGTGGATTTAATAGAGGCTGGGCATTTAGTTTTGTCATTAATGGCATTGGCTATGTTTGTGGTGGTGATAAAACTGGAAGTTTTGATGTATATAAAGATGTAAGAGCTTACGATCCTGCAACAGACACATGGACACAGAAAGCCGACCTTCCTATTGCAATGGATGGCGCTTTTGCTTGTAGTGTAAATGGCAAAGGATATGTAATCGGTGGCTTCAACGGATCTGCGGCTGTTTCCACAACCTATGAATACAACCCAAGTACTGATTCGTGGATAACAAAAGCAAGTTACCCTGGAGGGCAAGCAATATTTCCGTCAGGATTTGTAATTAACAATAAAATATATGTTGGACTAGGTAGCATAAGCGGAATGGCTGGTTCAAAGCTTTTCTACGAATATAATCCTGCTACAAATGCATGGAATCAAAAAGCTACATTTCCAGGAAGCGCACGTCAGGCGTGCATTGGCTTTGCCGTAGGGAATGTAGGTTATATTGGTGGTGGAGAAGAAAATTACAGCGCCATGTATTACGATTTTTATAAGTATAACCCATATGCCGATACATGGACAAAAGACAATAGCTTAAATATGCAAAATGGAACGGCAGCAGCGTGGTGCTCATCATTTGTTATTGGAACTACAGCCTATTATGGATTGGGAGCTTCTTTTGCTGGTGGCAACTTAAGCTATTCAAACAAATTTTACAAAACTAGCCTAACAGTTGGTATTAATGAAAATCAAACAGAAATAAATGTAAAAATATTTCCAAACCCAACAGCTGAAAAACTAAATATTGTGCTTCCAGAAGGCTATATACCTTCCAATTACAAAATATATAATACTATAGGTAAAAAATGTATAAACATAAATACCGAAAGTAATATATTGGATATTTCTAGTTTGAAAAGCGGTGTTTATTTATTAGAAGTAAGCAATCAGGAAGCGAGTTATTGGACAAAATTTATTGTTAAGTAATGAAAAGTCTAAGTCATTTATTAATACTACTATTCTTAGGCTTATCTTCCATAGCAAATGCTCAATGGAGTTGTGGCGACACATTGATTGATAAGAGAGATGGCAAAGCTTATGCTACAGTTCAAATTGCCAATCAATGCTGGTTAGCCCAAAACTTAAATCATGGAAAAATGATTGAAAGCACTGTAGGTGGCCATTTAATGCTCGACGATAGTATTATAGAGCGATATTCCTATAAAAATATTGACCAAAACTCAGACACTTCCGATCATCCTGGTGCATATTACGAATATACCGAGGCAGTACAGTACAAGCCTTTTATAGGTGAGAATGTACAAGGAGTTTGCCCTGACGGTTGGCATATTCCAACTACAATGGAGTTTACAGAATTGGTAGAAGCTACTGGTGGCGATTCCATTGCAGGTCTATTATTGAGAAAAGGTGGCAACTCTGGTTTCGAATCATATTATTGCGGATGGAGGTGTATGATGGGAAAAGGAAGTTTCTTTACTGCTTACCCATCTTTTAGCCCGCCAGCTCCTGTAAGTTTCTACTGGACTGCTGATACCACGGGTTCAAAAGGAAATTTGATGCGCTTAAATGCCGCTGACAATAATGTGTTAATTACTAAGTCCTTTGGCAATATGTTGGGAATGAATGTTAGATGTGTTTTGGATAAAACAAATAATATAAAAACTACAAAGTTTGAAATCAAGAAAGCTTCCTTCAAAAAGGAAAATCTAAAAATACAATTATTTAGCTCCGTGTCTGGTAGTTACCGAATCCAAATTATTGATGGAAATGCTAATATAATAATTGATCAGATATTAGATATTAAAACTGGTAAACAAACCAAAATTATAACTCTAAAAAAAGAAATTGCAAGGGGAGTATATTTTATTTCGCTAGGCAATCAAAAATATTTTTCATCCATAGAAATAACTAAACAATAATATAAATAATACATTTTTAACTAATTAGATTATGAAACAAATTGGAAACAAATTTTTATTCGCTAGTATATTAGCAGTATTTATTTTTGCACAAGCAAACTTATTTGCACAAGCACCAGCCACAAGTTTTACAGCCTGGGCAGGAAGCTCTGGAGTAGATGATGGATGGGGAGTAGGAACAGATGCTTTAGGAAATATATATGCCTGTGGAGGTTTTAATGGAACGGTAAGCTTTGGTACAACATCCCTAACTTCCAATGGTGGACGAGATATGTATTTGGTAAAATACAGTCCTACAGGAACAGTATTGTGGGCAGTAAAAGGCGGAGGAAGCTCTGCAAGTGAAAGAGGTAGAGCCATAGCTGTGGATGCCGCTGGAAATTCTTATGTTACTGGCTACTTTTACTCATCAGCTACTTTTGGTAGCATTACTGTAACAAGTAACGGAGGTTATGATGTGTATTTAGCAAAGTACAATAGCAGTGGTGTTGTACAATGGGTAAAAGGTGGTATTGGTGGCACTGCTGATGGCGACGAAGCCTTTGATGTGGCATTGGATGCAAGTGGTAATAGCTATGTTGCTGGTTATTTTCAAGGAACGGCAACATTCTCAACAGGTGTTAGTCTTACTTCCTCGGGATTGAGTGATGCTTATATTATGAAACATAATTCGGCAGGAGTATTTCAATGGGTAAAGAAAATTGGTGGTACTGCAAACGACCGTGCTTATGGTTGTAGTGTTGACCCATCAGGGAATATTGGAGTAACGGGAATGTTTACAGGTACAGCTACTTTTGCTACAGGAACTAGCTTAACAGCAAGTGGAAGCGCCGATATATTTATTGCAAAATACAATGGCTCTACTGGTGCATTAATGTTTGCCGAAA
>JAOZKO010000083.1 GCA_029935325.1 Bacteroidales bacterium | reverse complement strand
ATGATTTTAAAGACGAAATAAAGAAGTATTTTTACTAATAGAAATATAAAATTAACAATATAATATAATAATATTTAACTATCTACAATGACAATAGCATTTACAACAAAAGGAGAGTATTGGGATTCGGCAATGGATCCACGATTTGGCAGAACAGAATTCTTTCTGATTTTTGATGAAGAAAGCAATGAACTGACAATAATTAATAATAAAGATGTAGAGAACGACGCACATGGTGCAGGACCTAAAACGGCTCAGCGCCTATTTGAGCATAAAGCAAATATCTTAATTACAGGAAACGGACCTGGTGGAAATGCAGCAACTGTACTCCAAAAGGCTGGTATTGAGTGCTATGTTGGTGCTGGAGAAATGACCGTTAAGGAAGCTTATGAAGCCTTTAGGGATGGTAATCTAAAATTATTTTAGAAGCTTTCTGATTCTAAGATATATTGCAATAAATTATTAACCGTACCCTGTCAGGGTTTTAGATCCTGACAGGGTATAAGAGGTTTATTTTATTTATTTACTTTTCACCCATTGCATCTGATGTTCAGGGCTAAGAAATGTCCAAGCAATAATTCTACTAACTTTATTTCCTTGTCCCATAGGAATTGTTTTCACTTCTGCAGCTTTCATATCTCTCAATGTTTTATAGGCATTTTTAAGATTTGCTTGCTTAGAAACCATCGTAGAGAACCAAAAAACTGATTTAGAAAACTGCCTACTTTGACGTATCATAGTATTCAAAAATCTTTCTTCTCCTCCTTCACACCATAATTCCTTATTATTACCGCCAAAGTTCTGAACTATTTTTGGGTTCCTAATTTTCTTTAATTTCTTCAACTTTTCCATAGTCGCTAATTCTGCTTCTTTAAGTGAAGAATGAAACGGAGGATTGCAAATACTTAAGTCAAACTTCTCATCTTTCTTTATAACTCCAAAAAAGATATCTTTGGAACTCTTCTGCAATCGTACTGCAAGCTTTCCTTGGAGAGTAGGATTTAGTTCTATAATCTTATTAACAGATTCTATAGAGACGGGATCTATTTCGGACCCAATAAAGCTCCAATTATACTCATTAATACCAATGATTGGATATACGCAGCTTGCTCCTAGCCCAATGTCCAAACATTTAATTCTACTTTCTTTCTTAAAATTACTATTTTCTAATACATCAGCCATATAATGAATATAATCAGCTCTACCAGGAATTGGAGGGCATAAATATCCTTTTGGAATTCTCCAGAATTTTATATTATAATAATGCTTCAAAAGAGCAGTATTTAATTTCACCACTGCGGCAGGATCAAAGAAGTCGATAGACTCATCACCATATTTATTTGGCTTAACAAAGCGTTCCAATTCGGGAGCACTACTAATCAGCTCCTTAAAATCATAGCGCGAGCGGTGCTTATTACGGGGATGCATCATTACTTTTTCCTCTACTATATTGCTAGTTTTCTCAGAGGTTTCTTCTTGTTCTTTCTTCTTATTTGGCATGGCTATTATTATATGGTTGCACGTATTTGGTAACATCGAAATCAACTGGCATATCAGGATTATTTCGAAATGGCTTCGCTGTTAATCCACTATTATGCCATTTTCTGGCTCCATTATTCAGTGAAAAATAAAGTGCCGCTTCGGTCACTCCTGAGAAAATATTTGGCAGTGATCGCTTCATTATTGAACCAAAGCTATATGTTTTATCCTTAATTTCAGTATAACCTGCTTGCAATTCATCAGCAGTCATATTTTTCGGCTCAATAATTACTTTCTTAGCATCAAACTGTCGCCAATCATCAGTAAGTATACTTCCCTCCTGCTTCATTCTATCAAATACTTCTGTTCCAGGATAAGGAGTTAAAGCACAGGCCTGCAAAAAGGCTGATTTTGATTTCTGAATAAACTCATTTGCTGTATCAAAAACCTGAGTTGTATCATCATCTAATCCAAAAACCAATGATGACATTGTCATAATGCCATTGTCTTGCAGCGTTTTTATAGCTTCAACATTACGATCAAAACTTGCAAATGTTTTTCGATATTTATTTAGTCCTGTATCTGTCATCGACTCAAAACCAATAAGTAGGCCTTTGCAACCCGATTGACGTGCAAGCTTCATCAACTCTTTATCATTTACTATATTGATAGAAGCTTGACCGACCCAACCTTTCTTCAAGGGAATCATTCTCTCAAACATTTCTCTGGCAAACTTCTTATTAATGGTAATATTGTCATCTAAGAAAAAAAGAAACTGCTCTTCTATATTCTCAATGTCTTTAATAATACAATCGATTGTTTTGTGTCGTTGCTTGGAGCCAAATGACTTAGGAACAGTACAGAAGTCGCAATTATACGGACATCCCCTACCGGTTTCTATTGGTGCAATCTTAAATTTTCCTGCAGTTTTTTTAACCAAGTCCCTTCTAGGAGTAATATAATGGTCAAGCTCTGGATATTTATCTAATTTATAAAACTCCTTTAAACTATGGTTCTTTATATCTGTCAAAACCTGCTCCCACAAACCATTTTCAGCCTCTCCAATTACCACTGCATCACCATACATCTTTGCCTCCTTTGGCAATACCGTTGCGTGGATGCCTCCAAAGACAACTGTTTTTCCTCTTTTCTTAAACTCATTTGCAATTTCATATCCACGAATGGCAGTTTGAGTCATAATGGATATTCCAACAACATCAACCTCTTGGTCAAAGTCAATTACCTCATTAAAAACTTCCTCTATTATCTTTACTTCATGCTCTTGGGGTGTCATCCCAGCTATTAATGATAATGTTAATTGTGGAATCGACATGGAATCATGACGTTGATTATCAGGCGGACAAGGTGATATTAATAGTATGTTCATTTATATAAGTTAACAGATTCAATTATTTTTTAATTAGCTCTACCGAATAATCCTTGGAGATGATAATATCAGCCTCAGACTTAAGGTTCTTAACCATCTCATGTTCTTTCAACAGAACTTGCATCCGATGTTCGTTTTGCGGCTCTTTTCCTCTTAACTTTTGGGCTTTGCCAGTATCGTGATAGGTAATATCTATAAATATTTTCAGATCAACATCATCTGTTTTAATAGCATACAACCCATCTATAATAAGCATATCTACATCTGCAAAGTTAGTGGTAAGCATATCAGACTGCTCCGTCACCAAGTCCACGCAAGGCATCGTGCTATATGTTTTATTCTTAAAATCAAGGATGTTTTTATAAATCATTGGCCAATTATATTCATCATAACCAACTACTTTCTCTATTCCATTCTTCTCTCTCCATTCAGTACGCTCCAAAGGCAAAATTCGATAATAATTATCGATATGGATAGGTTTAGCAAATATTCCATGTCCTCTTAATCCTTTGGCAATTACATGAGCCAATTCCGATTTCCCTGTTCCTGATTCTCCCGATATAGCAACAGTAAAATTTTCCTTTTTACGCTTTAATATTTCCTTAATAATTGCTTCACCAGCTTTGCGGTGTTTCTCTTCTATTAATAATACGTCTCCTAGCATATTTTGTTGTTCTTTGTTTATCCGATAGCTATCGGATTGTTTATGTTTTTTTATATGCTAACACTAAATAATTTGTTAGCTTCAATTATATATTCTACTCCTCTTATTTGTATTTTAGTATTTTTATCTGTTAGTGTTTCTATTCTATCATTCTCTATTTTAAAATGGTATAAAACACTTTTAAAACTCAGCGCAAAGCTAAGCTTTTTCCAGTGCTTAGGCAATTTAGGATTTATATTTAATATTTCTCCTGAAAAATCAATTCCAGCAAAGGCTGCATAAACAATCCATATGGTTCCTGCCATCACTCCAGTATGAATTCCTTCGGCTGTGGTTCCTCCTTGGATATCATTATAATCGCTTGTAACAGCATCCTGAAACATGCTCCAGCTTAGTTTTTCTCTTCCAATTTGCTGTGCCAAATAAGAATGTACTACCCTACTTAATGTTGAACCATGAGAAGTTCGCTTTAGATAATATTCCAAATTACTATTTACATAATTATCAGGAACATTATATCCAAGCTTATTGATTAGTTCTGCAACCTTATCCTTATTCAGATTATAATAAAGCATTAATGTATCAGCCTGTTTAGCAACCTTATAATCATCAGGAGTTTTTCCCTCTGCCTTTAATACCCTATCCATTCTATGAATATTACCATACTTTTCTCGATAATATTCCCAATCCAATTCTTTGAGATCAAAATAGCCATCATGCTGAGCTAGAATTCCTTCATCAGAAATTACCAAATTAATTTTTGAGGAAATATCTCCCCACACATTTAGTTCCTCAGCTTGAAAATCTAATTTTTCCTCCAATTTGGACTTTATACTATTACTAAGTTTGTTATAAATAGAAGCAATTTGGTTAAACATCCAAACAGTCATTATATTAGTATAGGTATTATCCTTTATTCCTCCTTCAGTTGAACCCGGATATGCCTCATGAAACTCATCTGGCCCCATAACCTCTGAAATAGAATATCGTCCAGTTTCTGTATTAAGTTCACATTTACTCTCCCAGAATCTAGCAATTTCTATTAGCATTTCCACACCTGCATCTGCAATAAATTCTGCATCATTAGTAAAATGAAAATACTGAATAATATTATAAGCTATTGCTAATGACACATGACGTTGTAGCGAACTATGGTCATCACCCCAATCACCCGATAATGGATTATAATGATACTTTTGAGTCTCCTCTCTACCATTGCTACCGCTTTGCCAAGGGAACATTGCACCTTTATAGTTAAATTCAGCAGCATACTTTCGAGCTTCATCCAGTCTGCGATATCGGTACATTAACACTGATTTTGCAATCTCAGGATAGTGCACAAAATAAACTGGCAATATATATAGTTCATCCCAAAAAATATGTCCACGATATGCCTCTCCAGTCAATCCGCGAGCAGGTATTCCAAAATCAATATCGGCATTATGCGGTGATGTACCTGAAATAAGATGGTATAAATGCATTCGTAGCATTTTCTGCGTTAGTCTATCACCTTCTATTTTTACATCAATCTCTTGCCATATCTTTATCCAACTAGCAAATGATTTTTCCATTTCAACTTCAAATGAGCCTAATCTCAATACATAACTATTAATTTCACCTACACCTTGCTGCTTCTTGCTATGTTCAATCCAAACTGTTTTTTGAAATCCTAAGTATTCTCCCTTTGCCACTTCCATAGAAAAAATAGACTCTATTTCAGCAGGCTTTTTTGTATGATTAAAATCTACATCAAGACTTTTGCCATTATACAATACACTTAAGCGAGCGAGCTGACAGATGTAAATATTTGATTGACTTGTTTTTACAATTATGCTCTGGACATTACTTTCTCCTATTTCGCTTACTGCTTCCAAATGGTTTTGATTTAGAGCAGCATATCTTTTCACTCCATCATTAATATGATTCCCCTGTATGGATGACTTAAAAGTAATTTTACCACTATAATTTACTGCTTGTAAACAATAGTGCAAACCTGCAATATGCTTATTGAACATCGAAGCAAAATGGCGAGTATAAACTTGCGTTTGCTTTCCCGTTTTATCTTCAATTAGCATTTCCTTTGTCATCAGACCATTTCTGAAATCCAAGCGGCGTTTAATGCTAATTATCTTTGTTTTATTAATATCAATCCAATCTCCATCATCAATTCTAAAAGTTATTGGCAGCCAATTGCTAATATTAACAAAATCCTCATTTTCAATCTCCTTACCTGAAACATTAGATGTCAGCCGATTATACAAACCTGCCATATAAGTCCCCGGATAATTAACATCATTAATTCCTTGCTCGCACATTGCACCCCTAGTACCAAAATATCCATTTCCTACAGAAAGTAATGCCTCTCTTGAGCGTTCATTTTCTGGCAAATAATCACGATAGTTGAGTGACCAACTATCCTCTTTAATACCATTTTTAAACCACTCTATTATTCCATCAAAACCAATTTCAGAAATATCTTCCACAACAATATCAGCTCCTGCTGCCCATAAACCTGCAGCATTATCTTCTCGAGCAAGCCCAAGCACCAAACCAAAATTACCAGCTCGACCAGCTTGTACTCCACTAATTGCATCTTCAATTACTACAGCTTCATGGTAGTCCACTCCAAGATTATCAGCAGCAGTTGTGAAAATATCTGGTGCGGGTTTCCCATTTAATCCTAGCTGAGCAGAAACAACACCATCAACTCTAGTTTCAACTATATCAATTAAACCAATGGTTTTCAATACATTCTCACAGTTTTTTGATGAAGATGCTACCCCAACTTTAATTCCTTCGTTCTTCAATTTATGAATCAGCTCTACGGTTGAAGAATACTCTTCAATTCCATCACGACTAAGGATATCATTAAAAACTATATTTTTTCTATTTCCAATTCCGCAATAAGTCTCCTGCTCAACTCCATCACTCGGCTCTCCATATGCTAATGATATTCCTCTTGATTCCAAAAAAGATTTCACACCCTCATAACGTGGCTTACCATCTACAAAAGTCAGATAATCTTCTTCATGAGTGAACTCCTTAAACGGCTCATTATATTCCTGTTCTCTTTGGCGCAAATAATTATCAAACATTTCTTTCCATGCTATAGAATGAACCAATGCTGTTTTGGTTATTACTCCATCAAGGTCAAATATTACAGCTTTGAATTTATAATCTGTATTCATTTTTTAGTCTTTTGTAAAATATTATATAATAAACCAAATATACGAAAGAGCATCCATTGCTAATTCATTCTTTTGACTATCCCATTGTACATTGTTTGAAAGCAATTCCTTTTCAATAGAATTACTAATGCTTATTTGCTGTTTCGATTTAGATAAGTTATGAATTATCAAAAGCTTATCATCACCATAGGTTCTCAAATACATCAAAATATTATTCTGATTTTCACCAGCCTCTAACCACTGAATATTGCCTCTTCCGAATGCCTTATGTTGAGATCTTATTTTAAGCATTGTGCTTAGTTTATTATAAACCTGTGAGCTTAACGAATTCGGGTTTTTGAGTTGATTTTCCAACTCATCCCAATCTACGCGGCCACGAACCAGAAATCTTGTATCATCCTTTCCTGTTAATTTAATCTGCTCTTCGTAAAATGCTATATCATTTTGCTTTCCAAATTCATCACCATAATACACAACTGGCGTACCTGGCAAAGTAAGCATTACAGAATAAATCAGACCAATCTTATTAGGGTCATTATCCATCAGTTCTGCCAGTCGAGAAGATATTCCTTGCCCTAATCTAAAATCCCATTGTTCTTGTTTGCAATAACTCTCATGTATATACTTTCTATCCTCCTCGCTTACGTAAACTAATTCAAGGCTAAGCTCATCGTGGCACCTAAGGAAGGTAAACCACTGACTTTGTATTGGAATTTCTGGAGTTATTTCTTTGCTTAATGTAGCTGTTATAGGTAAGGAAGATTCAGACTGCATTGCCTTAAATATTTGTGGCATTAATGGAAAATGATATCCTGCATGGCATTCATCTCCATCACCAAAATACTTTACTACTTCTTTTGGCTTTTGACAAGCTTCAGCTAAAAGCAAAGTATTGGGTCGTACATAATCAATTACAGCTCTGAAAAACTTAACGACAGCATGAGTCATTGGGTGATTTTCGCAATCAGTACCTTCCTCTTTCCATAAATAAGGAATTGCATCAGCCCTAAAACCATCAACTCCCTTTTTCAACCAAAAAAGAAAGTTCCTCGACATTTCGATAAGCACCTCAGGATTTCTAAAGTTTAAATCAGGTTGAAAATCAAAGAATCGATGAAAGAAATACTCATCTCCCTCTTTTTTCCAATTGTTTTCTTCCAAACCGTAAAATATTATCCTTGCATCTTGGTATTTCTTATCATCCTTATTCCAAATATAATAATCCCTATATGGGTTATCAGTAGATTTTTTTGCTTCTACAAACCAAGGATGCTCTTCTGAGGTATGGTTAATCGCTATATCAAAAAGTACTTTGATTCCCATATTATGCGCTTTATTAAGAAAGCGATCAAAGACTTCGTTCTGAGGCATATAATTTAATAAATCAGGTCTGATCTTTTTATAATCTTTTATATCAAAACCCGCATCTCTACCTGGACTATCCAAAATTGGCAATAGCCACAAACAACTTACTCCTAATTCTTTTAGATAATCTAGCTTATCCTCAAGTCCTTGGAAATCCTTATTAAATAAATCCACATAAATAGAATAAACTGTAACATCTTTATACCACTCCTCTTCTAATATTGGAATTGTATTATCCTTTTTAAATTGATTCAACTCATCAATGAAGATATCTAGATTATTAAGATTTTTATCCTTATAAAGCTGAGTCCAAATACTTTTAAGTTGTTCTATTTGTGACATTAATAATATATTTTAAATAATTATACTGGGATGCAAATTAAATATTTATTTCGATACCAAAATCTAATAATTATACGGCATTTAAGGTTCTCCTAATAGCTGAGAATCTCAATATTATCAACATCAATACATGAAAGTGGAAAATTAGGATATGTTGCTTTGAACTTCTTATATTTGTTTGCTCTATAATTATTACAATTCCATTTAACTTCCAAAGCATAGCCCTTATTAAAGCTTTCTTCAATCAAAAAATCAATCTCATTACCATCTGTGGTTCTCCAAAATTTAATTTGGTCAGCCTCATGCTTAATTCTAAGTTGGTTGTAAATAAAGTTCTCAACTAGAATTCCTTTGTCTGGCCTATCAATTGGTGGTTCAATTCTATTAATAACTGCATTCCTTAATCCAACATCATTGAAATATATCTTTGGCATTTTAATCAATTCTTTGCGTAGCTTTCCATGATATGGCAAAACTAGATCAATATGAAAACTCTTAGAAAGAATGTAAATATATTTATCAATTGTTTTACTATCAACTCCAATTAAAGAGCTCAAATCATTTTTATTAACCAGCCCTCCTGCTTGTTCAGCTAAAATCTTCACTAGATTCATAAATTTCATTTCCTTATCAACCCCTGATTCAATTAGTTCTCTTCTTAAATAGGAATTTACTAGCTCTTTTAGAATCCAACTTTTTTCTCTTTGATCTTCCTCCAAAACTACTGCCGGGTATCCTCCGTAAGTAAGAAACTCCTTAACCAAAGCCTTTATATTAGTACTATACTGTGTGTTATAGGATGGTTCTTGGAGCATATATGTTATTTCCTTATCTATTTTTTCTTGCTTTTTAAAAACTAGAAATTCATTAAAAGATAATGGATGTAAATTAAAAATCCGCTTCCTACCGGCTAAAGAATCCTTAAACTTCTTATCAATATAAAAAGCGCTACTTCCTGTGGCTATAATTTTTACATTATACTCGTATTCATCATACAAATATTTTAAAAAATTTGATGGATCATCTAAGTATTGCACCTCATCTATTAAAAGAAAAATTCTTTTTTTAACTTTTCCATCTAATATCTTTGTTGGCACTTGTGTGGACCATGCGAAAACATTATTTGGATTTTCATTCAAAGATGCAAGTATAGATTTATCCTCAAGGTTTATAATTACAACATCTTCTCCTCCATCAAGCAGATGAGAATATAGCTGCTTAAGCAAAGATGTTTTACCTACTTGCCTTGCTCCATTAATAATTGTATAGGTTTTTTTCTTTAAATGCCTTTCAAGTGTTTTATATAAGTATCTGAATTCCATGATAATTAATTTTTAGGGTGCAAAAATACAAAATATATTCCACTATTATCCGGTAATTTAGGATTATTATTCATAGCTTGCTTTACTGTAGTATTCGCAATAAGCATTCTTGCAAGAAATGGAGAGGTAAAATCAGTAGTAGTACTTACCTGAGTTAAATCATCAAATGCTATAAATAAATCAGCTCCCTTATCTATAATCTTTTTCGCAAACGTCTCTTTATCCTTTCCTGCGTTACATGAATCGATAATGACAATAGTATTGGACTTAAA
>JAOZKO010000346.1 GCA_029935325.1 Bacteroidales bacterium | reverse complement strand
TCAAATTCACCATATTGAAGTGCTTTCAGGTGCAGCTTCACGAGTATTAGGACCCAATGCATATGCGGGTGCTATTAATTTTGTTAGCCCTAAGCCTAAGTCTAATTTATTGGACATCTCAATTGGAGTAGGTGATTTTGGTTCCATTAATACTTCTGTGGGTATTTCCATTAAGAAAAATAAGTTAAGTCACTTTTTGTCTGCAGGTTATAGCTCATCAAAAGGATATACTGATAATACAGATTTTAAGCGTTATTCGCTATTTTACTTTGGTGAGTATAATAGCGGAGGAGGAGACCTTAGTTGGCAGTTTGCATTTTCAGATAAATCATTTGGTGCAAATAGTTTTTATACACCAAAATACCCCAATCAATACGAGCAATTGCGAAATATATTTGGAGGAGTAAAGTATAAAACAAAAGGAAAAATATCTACTCTAACTCAATTGCATTATAGAGCAAATATCGATAGGTTTGAATTGTTTCGTGATGCTTATGAGACCCCTATATGGTATAAGCATCATAATTATCACTTTAATCAGGTTTTTCAGTTAAGCTCCAAAGCTTGGTTATGGACAGCTATTGGAAAAACAACATTAGCTGCAAACATACGTAACGAAAGTATTTTAAGTAATGTACTTGGAAATACAATGAATGATACTATTCCAGCTTTGTTTGATAAAGAAGGATATTATAATAAAAGTGACAATAGGCTATATGCAACACTATCGGGTGAGCATGTTTATACCATCAATAATCTGAAAATTGCCGCTGGTCTAATGTATTATTATTACCCAAATACTAATAGTAATTCAGGTTTTTTTCCTGGTTTTGATTTGAGCTATAGATTATCAAACCACTGGAAAGCTTTTGCTGGTATTAATACCGGTATGCGACTGCCTACTTTTACTGATTTATATTATTCTGGCCCCAGTAATATTGGGAATCCTGATTTAATTGCCGAAAGTCAAGTTAGTTATGAACTAGGAAGTTCAGTAAGCTATTCAGTTTTTAAAATGGATATTAATGTTTTTGTAAATCAAGCTCACAATAGCATTGATTGGGTGAGAAAGGCTGATACCCTAAAATGGCAGCCAATAAATATTACTGAAGTTTCTTCCCGAGGCTTTGATGTTTCTTTTGAGCTGAATCCTAAGAATATGGGTTTAAAATGGATAAACTCAATGACGGTGAAATGGAGCTACCTCCATAAAGAAACTAGTTCTCCTGATTATCAATCTCATTATGTGATGGATTATCTTAAGAATAAAATAGTAATAGGTGTAAATCATAAGGTTTATAAGAATATAAGCATATCGTACTTATTTCATTACCACCAAAGAGAAGGGGAGTATTTGTATTATAATAGTATTGATAATACTACTCTTCCCATGGAATATAAGCCATACGGTTTATTGGATGTTCGACTTAATTGGAAATATAATCAGTGGCATATATATGCAGATATAAGCAATATGCTTGATGTAAAATATCAGGATTATGGGAATCTAATTCAGCCTGGCCGATGGTTTAGTATTGGTGCTCGTAAGAAGATTGACTTATAGAGTTTAATATATGTTTGACTTGACACTCAATGTCAATAACTTAAGCTCTTTTTAGAATCAATTCTTAGTCTATACATTTAAGAAACCATTCTGGATTAATAAAACGAGATAGTTTCTCACCGTAAGTATCAATTTGCTTATTTTTATCCACCCTAAAAGTAATTCTATCACCATATTCTCTAGAGATAATAATGCAAGATTCTTCTAAATTCTCATCAATTCTTAAATATTTTGCAAAGTTTTCGTCTTCTTTTACATTAAGCGATTCATGACAAATAGGACAGAAAAAGTCAACAATCTCCTTTTTCTTTACTTTGATAGAATCACTACAAATACTTGAGTAATTGCCAATTTCTTCATGTAATAAAACTAAACCAACATTATTGTTTTTTGTTCTGGCAGATAAAATAATATTGTTGTCGGCATTAATTACGCCTTTACAGTGAGGACAGATATAGCTAGCTTTCATAATAATAATTTTTAAGGGTTACTAGTTTTAATGAAATGTAAAGTTAATACATTCAGAAGCTAAAGTCAACCGATTTCCAAAATAAATTATAATAATTGGTAAGCTTTTTCCTTAAAAAGGAGTTTTTTTAAGACAAATGCTGATTATTGGTAAGAAAACTCAATTCTTTATATCAGGAGTAATTTCTTTAATCAGCAATTTTTGTATTTCATCAATAGAGACTTTGGTAAACAGCTCCCCTTTATCGGAATATGCATAAGCTCCTGTTTGCTCGGAGACTATTATACATAATGCATCAGTATTCTGACTTAGTCCAGCAGCAGCTCTGTGTCGGAGGCCATAATCGCTTGGGAAATCGGTTCTTTTGGTAACTGGTAAAACACAACGAGCAGCTAATATTTTATTATTAGAAATAATCACTGCACCATCATGCAGTGGATTGTTTTTGTAGAAGATACTTTCCAGAAGGGGAGCCGATAGAATTCCATTAATCTCTTCCCCGGTAAGTATTATCTCTGAAAGTTCGTTTTCTCGACGAATTACTATTAATGCACCAGTAAGTTCTTTCGACATATTCTCCATAGAGCTTATAATGCTATCAATATCAAAATCCTGTTGGTATTGAAGCTTTCTTAAAAATCGGAGTTTGCTAGATTTATCGGAGCCAATACGCCCAAGCATAAGTAAGAAACTCCGAATCTCTTGCTGAAAAACAATTATAAGAGCAATTACACCCACGCTAATAAACTGCCCAAGGATTTCATCCAACATCCTCATATTTAGCATGCCAACGAGCTTCCAAATTAAATAAATGGAAACAAGTCCAATGAAAATATTAATAGCAGCAGTTCCTTTTACTAGTTTATAAATTGTATAAATTAGAAAAGCCACCATTAAAATATCAATGACGTCGGTGAAGGATATGTTGATAAAAAGTATAGTGCTCATTATTTTCCAAAAATAAAAAAAATCTACCAATGGTAGATTTTTTTTATTCTAATTTATATTTTTATATTAAGTTATTAGTTGTTCAACATAATTG
>JAOZKO010000345.1 GCA_029935325.1 Bacteroidales bacterium | reverse complement strand
TGTCGCTTATGTAAAAGTTTCAAGTTATAGCACATTCCAGCATGGAGTTGCTAGTTCAAAGTTGATAGTGTCGTTTAATTAACCTACAAACTACAACCTACAAACTGAGAATGAACTATAATTTGGGACTTTACTTGTGGCTCAACAATTAATTCTTAATTTTTAATTCTTAACTATTAATTAATAATATGGAGTCACAAAAATTTAGTTTGCCTTTAGGTAATACAGAACTCACCGTAGAAGTGGGTAAATTAGCACAGCTTGCTAACGGAAGTTGTACCGTCCAAATAGGCGATACTGTTATTTTAGCAACTGCTACAATGAGCAAAGAAGCCAGATCCGGAGTCAACTTCTTACCTCTTATGGTTAATTATCAAGAAAAACTCTATGCCAGTGGTACTATTAAAGGAAGTCGTTTTGTAAAAAGAGAAACAAGACCAAGTGACGACAAAATTTTAATGGCACGTGTAGCAGATAGAACCTACCGTCCTCTTTTTCCTAAATATTTTAGACGTGATATTCAGGTTATGCTAACTACAATGTCATACGATAGGGAAAATGAACACGATATGATTGCCACCATAGCTGGATCTATCGCTTTATCTATCTCAGATATTCCTTTTGAAGGTCCGACTGCAACTGTTAGAGTTGGCTTATTAAACGGAGAACTAATAATCAATCCGACTAAAGAGCAAAGAGAAACCAGTGACCTTGATTTAATTGTTTCCGCTAGCCCAAGCACAATTATTATGATTGAGGCCGGAGCCAACGAAGTATCTGAAGATAAAATGATAGAAGCCATTGCTAAAGGAAAAGAAGCTGCTCAAAAAATTGCTAATTTTATCGTTGATATCCAAAAAAAGGTAGGAAAAGAAAAGATTGAAGTAAAAGAACCCGCAAAAAATCAAGATATCATCGATTACGTTAACAACAATTATGCGGATAAAGTAATGGATGCACTTTACGAAAAAACAAGAAAATTAGAAAGATATGGTTATTTCCGAGAACTAGCCAAGGAAGTAGAAGCTCACTTTGAAGGAAAAGTTGATGATGAAGAGCTCAAAGAAGTGGGAGACGCAATGGATGCACTTGTAAAATATACTGTACGCAAGAATATATTAGAAAACGATAAACGTATCGGTGGCCGTAAAATGAATGAAATCCGCCCAGTAAGCGTAGAAGTCGGTTTATTCCCACGTACTCATGGCTCTGGCCTATTTAATCGCGGAGAAACACAAGGGCTAACCCTTTGTACACTAGGATCTCCAGGTGCTGCACAGATACTAGAAGGAATTGAAGGAGAAAGCAAAAAATCTTATATGCACCATTATAATTTCCCTCCATTTTCAGTTGGAGAAACCAGCAATCGTCTATTTACCGGAAATCGTGAAGTGGGTCATGGAGCTTTAGCAGAACGCGCACTCGTACCCGTACTACCGAACAAAGAAGACTTCCCATACACAATTAGATTAGTAACTGAAATTCTTGCTTCTAACGGCTCTAGTTCAATGGCAGCTACTTGTGGATCAACATTAGCCCTAATGGATGCTGGTGTACCTATCAAAAAACCCGTAGCAGGTATCGCCATGGGGCTTATGACCAGTTACGAAGATCCCAAATTATACAAAATCCTAACCGACCTTCAGGACGAAGAGGATATGGGTGGTGATATGGACTTTAAAGTTACCGGTACTAAAGATGGTATCACAGCTATTCAGATGGACACCAAACTTAAAGGCTTAGCTGACAACATCTTTGTAGAAGGCTTGGAGCAAGCCCGTAAAGGCCGTTTGTTTATTTTAGATGAAATGAATAAGGTAATTAGCGCACCACGCGAAAAATTGTCTGAATACGCTCCTCAGCTTATATCATTAATGGTTAATCCAGATAAAATCCGATTCATAATCGGTCCAGGTGGAGAAATGATTAATAAAATCATAGAAGAAACCGGTGTTACATCTATTGATATTGAAGATGATGGAGGTGTTGTTATTACTACATTAGGTGCTGAACCAGGAGAAAAAGCTAAAGTATGGATTGAAAATCTATGTGCTAACCCAGAAGTTGGTAAAGTTTACGAAAATGTAAAAATTACCAAGATGTTTGATTTTGGTGGACTTGTTGAATTTATGCCTGGCAAAGAAGGAATGATACATGTTTCTGAAGTGGCAGACGAATATGTAGAAGATGTAAGTAAATTCCTTAAAGAAGGTCAGATAGTAAACACCAAACTATTAGCTATCGACGAACGAAGTGGTAAGTTTAAAATGAGTATGAAAGGTATTAAACAGCCTGAACAGAAATAAGAATATCTACAACTACAAACAAAACCCCCTCCTTGTAATAAGGTGGGGGTTTTTAGAATCTACAAACCCGGAATAAAAGGATGGAATTAAATATCTTTATTTTCTTCCAATTTGTTGAGATACCCTATCATACATTTCTTGAGTAACCTTTTTGTCACGCAGTAAACTATCCAAATACTCTCTTGTAGTAGCTATATTTTCCTTAATTTGTTCGGGTGTTTTATCTAATTTTTCTTCATTTATTAGTCTCATGACTACCTAAATAGCTTCAGAAGAATCAAGATCTTTCATAAAAGGCTCACCTGTACTTCTTCTTTCAAGTATATCCGAATATAGTTTCCCATCACAAGGCTTTTCTAATTTATCATTTCTCGACAATCAGAATTACTACAAAATGAAACAACAACCATTTTTTCTTGTAACATTGAATTTATTTTATTAAATAGAAATAGATTATATACAATTTATATCTTAAAAGCGCTAACATTTACACTAACGGCCCTTCGCAATCTTCTTATGTGGTACAAAAGTAGAATTCTTAATTCTATATATCTTTTTACGCGTTTCAGAAACTTTAACAAATAAAGCATTAAGTTTTTCTTCTATACGTTTAATTTTAGAACCAAGTCCATCACTCCGAACAGAAGTGGTAGGAACTGAGGTAGGAACCGAAGTAGGAACTACCACTTTCTCTTTATTATGCGCACAACCATTAATACTCAAAGCTAAAAGAATAGCTGAAAGCATTACACGAATATTACGCAATCTAGCATCGGCAAA
>JAOZKO010000344.1 GCA_029935325.1 Bacteroidales bacterium | reverse complement strand
ACTGCTTCATAACCAATAAATACACTACCCATTGTACCATAAGATTCACTTCCTGCACCACTACCAATAGCCGTATTATTGGAGCCTGTGTTTGTTTGTAAAGCATTATTACCAAGACCTACATTATTGTTACCTGTTTGATTATGGTAAAGCGCATTAGAACCCAAAGCTGCATTATTAATTCCATCTGTGTTTTTTTCTAAGGCTGAATTACCAATGGCTGTATTGTTATTACCAGAGATTTTGTCTTTCATGGCCGCATATCCTAAGGCAGTATTATGGCTTCCGCTTAAGTTTTCTTTCATGCTTGATTGACCAATAGCTACATTAAAATTATCGCCATCGTCGTTTGTTGCTGTTTCATTGCCAATATATATACTATTGGCATCTGTTTTGGCATCCAAAAGATCGTTAAGTACATTTACAATAGCTCCTCCCATTTCTTCCCATTGGGAGGTGGCATTGCTATAAAACCAGAAAGTATTAGTAGAAAGGTCGAAAACCATTAAGCCATTGGCCGGGTTAATAATTGCGGCTCGTTCTGCTGAGCTCATCCGAGGGATAAGTAATCCTTTATCGGTGCTAGTTACATCTAACATTGCTGATTCGTGAGGATCGCTACCCTCTGTACTAATTGAAACTTGCGCTTGGCTTGTAGCCATTAATCCGAAGAAAAGCATTAAAAATAATAATTTTGTTTTCATAATTTTGAGTTTTGAGTTTGTTTTATTTTCTTGTTTTATATTTTACTTCCCGATAGCTATCGGGACACTAATCACTAATATTTAATTATTTTTTTTCCAAATTTCTGATTCCTTATTCATCAACTTCTCAGAAGTCATTTTTAGTTTACACTAAATTTCTGAGAAGTCTCTCCAGTTGCTTCGTTCGCTCTGTCTCATTTTCAACTTCCCAAATAAACACTCCGTTTCCATTCATTTCCGTCTTCTTTTACTACCACATGATATTCTCCTTTAGGATGTTTCCCCTCAATAGGCAGGTAGTTTGTCTTTATCATTTTTTGAGAGGAAATTTTTTCTCCATTCTTATTCAATAAGCTTACTGTTGCATTTTGAAATATTTCTGCACTTTGAAGAAAAATAGATTTACCAGTTGTATGTGTCATTATTCGTTGCATAGTGTTTTTTATTGATGTGGCAAAACTATATGCGGAAGGAGCTGTATCAAAATATTTTGGGTGGATTGAGGGTGGATTGGATAAATATGGTAGGTGGATTCTAGGTGGACTACAATAGTCGTGCGCATTTAAGTAGCTGAAAAACAATTGCATGTAAAATATTGATTTTCGCTCAAAAAATATCGTTGGTTGACTTGTACTAATAAAATAAAAGCTATTTTTGACAAAGCATATTTATTTTCCACTTTAAAATTACTTTGTATGAAGAAAATATACTTTCAAATTATTGGTTTCGTTTTATTATTTTCTATTAATATATCTGCTCAAGAAATGATTATTCCCGATTCTGTGCAAACAGAATTAATTGGCTTAAATGCTGATGAGCGTTTTGATTATTTTAGTAAGGAATCTAAATTCTGGAATAAGTTGAATGGAGAAAAGTCTTTGTTTTTCTCTCAATTGGCATATCAGGAAGCGAACACTCAATCGAATGATGAATTGCAAACACAAGCGCTTTTATTGATATGTCGTTCATATAATAATTTAGCCGATTATGATACTGCACAGCAAATTGCTAATGAAATTATAGGGGATAGTAAAAATAGTTCGGATGATGTTATCATGGAAGCAAAACTTTTATTGGCGAGGTCCATATATAAAAAAGGAAATTCTAATGATTCAAAGGATATTATTGAAGAGGTGATTTCGTATTATTTTCAAAAGAATGATTCTATGGGTATTTATAGAGGGGCAACCCAATTAGGGATTGTAAATCTTGCATTAGGAGATTATGCCTTAGCACTTAAAAATAATCAAAGAGCATTAAGAATAGCTGAGAGTACTAGAGATACTGCAAAAATAATTCTACAATATGCAAAGATTGGAAGGATATATCGTGAGATGGATAATTTTGATGCAGCACGAAAAAGCTATTTCAAAGGCTTAAGTCTATCAAATAATTATAAGAAATCGTCATCATATTTCACATTAATAATGTCTTTGTCTAGCTATTATACAAGAATGCATATTTACGATTCAGCTGAAATGTATATAAAACAGAATATTAGGCTTACTAAAAATTTAGGTAAAAAGGATGATATTGCTGGAAAATATTTGAATATGGGTAATTTGCTTTGTAGACAAATGAAGTTTGATATTGGCAAACCTAATTTAGATACTGCTTTAATGATGTTTAAAGAATTAGAGTTAGATATGTATATTGCTAAAGTATATGATTCTTACGCTGTAATGTATAATAAGCTTCAAGTATATGATTCAAGTTTGTATTATGCTAAAAAAGTTTTAGTAATTGGTCGTAAAACTAAGAATTCCTTTAGTATTCGGTCATCACTTTATCGTATTGCTGCAGTTTATGATAAAATGGAAGATTATAAAAACAGTTTGAAATATGCTAAAAAATTCATTTTTTATAATGATAGCATAGTGGGGCATGAGCATAGAATAATGGTAGCCGAATTGGAAACCAAATATGAAACAGCAAAAAAGGAGCGAAATATAATTCAGCTAAAAGCCGAACAAAAGGCCCAAGAAGATAAAGAGCTTATAATGTGGATTTCAATAGGTGCTATTTTGGTTATTTTTGGTTTGATAGTTAAAGGAGTTCAACAAAAGCGTAAAAAAGACAAGACTATTCATCAAAAAGAAAAAGCTTTAGCTACTGCAAATTTGGAAAAAAGTAAGTTAAAGGAAGAAGAGCTAGAAAAGGAAATTCAATATAAAAGTAAGCAGCTTACTACTCATGCCCTAAGTATGATGCAAAAGAATACTTTTCTTAAAGAATTGCAAACAGATTTATCGGGTTTGAGTAAATGTGCTTCAAACGAAAATGAAGATTCATTTACAAGATTAAATATGCTGATTAAAAAGAATTTGCATTCGGAAAAAGATTGGGATTTGTTTAAACTTTATTTTGAGGATGTTAACAGGCAATTTTATAAA
>JAOZKO010000343.1 GCA_029935325.1 Bacteroidales bacterium | reverse complement strand
TTGTTATTAAAGTTCTTTTATACATATATCAAGGTAAGGGATAATAATCAATTAATATTATGCAAAGTAAGGTATAATAATTCAGAAAAACAAGTCAAAGTAAGGTGTAATATGAAGAAAAATAGCATCAGAGTAAGGGATAGTATTATATTTGAGCTATGAATACAAACTATATTTCCTATAAAAATCTGTAATACACTCCTGCTAAACTATTCTATCTCCCCCTGTCTTTTTTTAAGAAACCCTACCTAGTGACTGGGCTGAGACTCTCATTTTTGAGTGCTTAGTCAGAAATCGTCAAGTTCGAGGCTGTGTATCCGCGCCGAGGCAGGTCTGACCTGGCAGACGGCAAATGAAGGTTTCAACACGAGCAGAATAAAGAAATTGACGTATCGTGCCAAACGCTACTTAACTTCCACCCGAACACCTTCAGAATGTGAACTAAACTCCGGTGCATACATACTCTGAATTGTTGTTATTCCATTGGAGAAACTCCCGCTATGTGTTACAAACATTGTATATTCAAATACATAAGTCCCTTTGTGGAGTTTTGCGAAAAAGAAGTTTGTTGCGGCATCACGAGTGCTTTGATAATAACCAAGTCCATCTTGCCATTTGTAAGTAGAGATTACATTAGTAGGCTCAAAAGCTGATGCTCGCATATCTTTCATATGCACATATTCCATATTTCTATCAACTCTTAACTCGATACGTACTTTTACTTTGTCGCCAATATTAAGAACAGTTTCTGCATTAATAGGATCAAGAACAGGTCCGCTGCTAGTATTCTTCACAATAAAGAGTTTTTTCTTCAATTGCAAAGGAGTTTTATGAGTGGTGATTTTGTCCAAATCCTCGAAGTACTGCCAATATATTGCCCCCCAGGCGATGCCAGAGTCAGATTTCGTAACTGTGATATTTCCCATATTTGATTTTACGTCATCTCCCGACCAAGATGTTTTATAATATCCTGTTCCTGCTTCAGTTTTTATGCTTTTGTCTGTATTGGGGTCAATTACTTTATCACCAAGTTTTACCTGCACCAATTTGTCGCTCGATAGTAAGTTACTACCTTTTAAAAGTAAAGCATAGCAAGCATCTGCAGTAGCCTTTGTAGTTTTCCAATCCTGAGTTTGCTTTTGCTTTAAAAGCCATGCTTTCATCTTTTCAACAGATTCCTGATCATTAGCTACTTCATCAAAAGCTTCAATTAGTAATGCCTGTGTCTCAATTGGTGCTTGGTACCAATACCAACCAGAAGTGGTTTTCCAGTACATTCCCATTTCTTCAGAAGATAGTGAATGCTCCTTCAAAGATTTTATTATTAAGTTAGGAATTTGCTTTTCGCCATATCTATGCAATCCTAGGGCTAGCATTCCTTGCATATATTTTCCTTGAACCACCCAATATTTTTTCGCTTGTCCGAAATAATAATCAAAGGCTTGCTTGTTTTTATTGCTAATCTTAATATCATTTTTAAAATAGCTTCTAGCATATAAATACTGAATATGATAATTGCTAATTTGCTGTTTATCAATATCTTTAGATTGATGCCTGAGTAGGTATTCATAATCCTTTTGTATTTGATTATCAAGATATTTAACAGCCTTTACAATCATCCTCCATATTTTTTGGTTCTCTTTTATGTCTTTTATTCCTAAATGATTGAGATGACCAAAACCAGTAACAATATGTTGTGTGATATATCTACTATCGTATCCTCCCCTAAACCAAGGCCAAGCACCGCTTGTATGCTGAGTTTTTAATAATTTTTGCTCAGCACTACTTAGTTCCGCTGCCATTCTTGATAAATCAAAGAGTAATGCTATTTTCTGTTTTCTAGCTGATTCATTTTCCGCTTCAAGTACCCAAGGAGTTTCTTCCAATAATAATGATTTCAATTCCTGATTTTTTTCAAGATTAGACAGTAAAGCATCTGGAGTTTCATTTTTCCAACTATCGAAAACGGTTTTTATTTTCGGGCTAGAATTTACAATATGTGATGCTATGCTATTAGCATAATATCTGCTAAAAACCTGCTCCGAACACTCATATGGATATTCCATTAAGTAGGGTAGAGCCTGAATTGCATACCATGCTGGATTAGAGGTGTACTCTAATGTTAGCTTATGATTTTGCAAAGTGCTTGATGTATCTGAGTTTATCAATTTTGTAAATTTGAACTGCTTTGTTTGGTTTCCATTTATTGGCAGCGGCATTGATTCGGTAACAAGCATTCGGTTTGATAAAACTGGAACAGCCATTTCTTCTCCATCGGAGAAATTACCAGATATTGCGGTCACTCTATAAGTTATTGCACCAATGCCTTTTGGAATTGATAATTTCCAACTTACTAAATCACTTTTTCCTTGTTCGCATTTGAAATATGTTACATTAGCTTTGTTTCCTAGTTCAATATCAATAGGCTGCATATTTAGTGCATCAAACAACATTAGCTTAGCTTCACCTTCTAAATCTTGCTCCGATATATTAGAGATTTTAGCAGTAAATATTATCTTATCTCCTTCTCTGAAAAACCTTGGTGCATTTGGTATTATCATCAGGTCTTTTTGAGTCACCATCTCTTCCCTAATCTGACCATACTTTAAGTCTTTGGTATGAGCCAATCCCATAAATTTCCACTTGGTAAGCGATTCTGGTGCAGTAAACTTTATAATTATATTTCCTTCTTCATCGGTTTTTAGCTGTGGGTAGAAAAATGCTGTTTCGTTAAAGTTTGTCCTAATCTTTATATTCTCCATAGAAGAGGAGGTGCCTTCTTCATTATTGAGCTTTTTCTTGTCAGCGACTGTAATTGTAGAAAGTTCTTTCCCTTGACTATTCCAATTATATGTTTTACTTGCTTCGGGTAGTTCACGCATATTATCACCTGCCTCGTCTTTACTTATTAATGGCACGTTGTATTCTACTACTTGTACCTCTTCGCTTTCAGCGTCAAAATCATCCTCTACTATTTCAATTACAGTATTATTGCCTAGAGATATATAATCATAAGGATTAAAGTAAAACCAATTCAGTTTGTCGTATTGAATATACTTATATCGAATATAACTACGGTAACTATATGGCAATTGTCCGC
>JAOZKO010000342.1 GCA_029935325.1 Bacteroidales bacterium | reverse complement strand
GACACAAGACATGTCGATTTAGAAGCTGAAGGCGAGGAGGAGAATTTACATAATTATATCGAATTTCTAAAGAATGGGCCTCTAAAAAAGCATATAGAATTATTCCGTATAGAAGAGTCGGATTTTGTCGGAATTGACGGATTTAAATCTCTGAAAGTACATAAGGAAAATCTAAGTTTTATGAAAAAACTAAAAAAGAAGTTCAAAAAATAATGTCTTCTTTTCAATTTAATATCGAGGGTCGGGTTCAATACGTTGGATTCCGATTTTTTGTTTTAGAGAAAGCCAATGAATTCCAAATAAGCGGTTTTGTGAAAAATTTAAGAGATCATTCTGTATTTGTTGAAGCCCACGGAAACGATATTCAGATGCTGAAATTTATAAGTGAAATACAAAAAGGACCAACATCTGCTCGAATTACTCATTTTGGAATTTCTGATATACCTTATAAGCTTTTCGATAATTTTACAATTGACCGATAATGGGAAATAGCAGACAAAAGCTAATTACAACATTAAAACTTCACGGATCAGTTATTACTAACTTAACTTCTTTGCTCTCGTTATCTCTCTCTTACCTGGAGGACCAGGGATTTTTTCTACTTCAAAACCAATTTCCTTTAGCATTCTTCTAATACTCCCCTTCACTGTATATGTTGTAAGTATTCCTCCCTTATTCATGGAATTGTAGATTGTCATAAATACTTCATATGACCATAAATTTGGTTGCACATCAGGAGCAAATGCATCAAAATACACCACATCGAATTTCGCCTTAGAAATCTTAAATTCTCGAATATCAATATTATTCTTTAATAGCTTAAAGCCAACTGCTACATCCATCCATTGCTCCCAAGGTAATTGGTGTAGGCTTTGAAAAAATCTTAAGCCCAACTTCTTTGGGTAGTTTAAACTCAAATACTCCTTTTCTTGAAGAGGATACTTTTCAATAGCAGTATAATTAATTCTAATATCATTCTTAAGAGCATATTCATGACTTAGCAAAGCGTTTAAACCTGTTCCAAAACCGAACTCAAGAATGCTAATTTCATTCTTTTGTATCTGCGCTAATGCAGATTCAATAAAAATATGTTGGGATTCTTGTCGAGCACCAAAATGCGAATGATAATGCTCACCTAATTCGGGAACAAATATACTTGAGCTGCCATCATCTGTAATAACAATCTTTCTTTCCACTATTTATTATAAATCAAATGAATATTTAATATCTCCTCAGAAATTTGAACTGAATTTATCATCTGCCCACTGGGCACCGAAATCATTTCTACAGATTGATTTTCTGCTGCATAAACTCGCCCCGAAAGAGACTCATACCGAAGGTGATCTAATGCTTTACCGCTTATTATTGGACTTATGCTACTAATGGCATACTGATACCATAGCAATTGATTACCTGCTGATAGTAAATAGTTATTTGCATTTATTGATGTTATGCTTCTAAATGCACTCCCGGAATAGCTAATAGGAGTTGTTGTCGCATTATCCTCAAATATATACTTCTCGATATGCCCCTGCGCCTGATAATTATAGAATATCATAAAATCATTCTCTTCATACTTATTAGCAAATACTATATCGCCTATTAAATTAAAACTTGCATATTGCATTGCTGTATTTTCTAAATGCAAACTAATTAGCTGATTAGAACCATTTTTCTGTTTCTGTACAATAATAAAATTAGGTGATACTTCTAATACTTTATGAGGGTAGAATCCAGATATTGTAGGCACCGAAGATATTGTATTTCCATGATAATCGTATAAATCTACCGCACCTTGATAATATGAAAGTGCGTGGTAATCACCAACAACACTCAACCCAGAGAAAAATGGGAATGGTGGATTGGCAGAATGTGGAATCCTTTGCATAGTATCTCCACTAAAGTATTCCCACATAATCATATCACCAGAAACAGAACCTACTAAAACAAGCCTATGGTGGAATGGCAGATAGCAAGAAGATGAATAATCGCTTCTTACTTCGTATTTTAATTCAGGAGTTTTATTCAAATTTGGCCCCAAACTCCATATCCGGATATCGCTTCCGGACCTAGTTACAGCCACCACATCTTCCAATACTTTACTAACTGCAGATACAATTACTGATCGATATTTATGCTTCATATCCACTTCATTTGTGACTTTACACAGTATCTGATAACTACCACCTTCCATATAATAATCGTCCAGCATAAAAGCAAAATGAGCTTCCATTTTATTACTACCATCAACAGGATAAATATGATTTGCAAGTACTGGAATCAGGTTATTATCAACCAATGTAAATTCGATAGTCTTGATTGCACTATTAGACTGAATGCTAACATGAATATCAATTGTATCACCGACTGAATATATGGCATTTTCATATGGATACTTAAACTCTACAAATGGAATATCTTCTACTTTTTTATTGCATGAAAGTACTGTCATCAAGCTTATAAAGTAAATAAATAGCATTAAGTATTTAATGGTTTTTTGCATAGCGCTAAATTAACAATTTTATTTACTTTTGCGCATTCAAATTTTATTAGCATTATTTAATCAATTAGCATGGAAAACGAAATCTCAACATTAGAGGAATTACAACAGTTAATCAGTGATAAGCCTGCAGTTTTGGCTTACTTTTATAATGACAATTGCGCTCCATGCAAGAGCCTACGCCCAAAGGTAATTGAGATGAAGGAGGAGCATTTTCCTAAACTTGAGTTGCATTTTGTAAATTCAGACAAACGCGAAATACCTGCTAATTTTGGTGTTTATGATAATCCTACTTTATTGGTTTTCTTTGATCGTAAGGAATATATCCGAGTGAGCAAATATGTATCTACAGCACAATTGTCGGAGCAAATTAAGCGATACTATGATATGATTTTTAATTAGAAAGCGGGCTACTAATCAGTATCATTTGTTTTACAATTAAAATTATTATCTCCTACGCATATCATTGACCATGAAAGGGTCAAACATGAATAACCATGGATGAAATCCATGGTTATGAATAAGAGTTCTCGAAGTTTTGGCGGTATTTTTGCTAGATGCTGAGTGATTTTCATTTCTTTTTAAATGAAAATTGTATCGAAGTA
>JAOZKO010000082.1 GCA_029935325.1 Bacteroidales bacterium | reverse complement strand
CATGGTGGTATTTCCAACATCTTTGGGATTAGCTCTATACCATTGGTAAAACCGACTAGCTATATCTGGTAAGTCAACTTTCCCTTTTTCAAGCATACTATCCATTATGCAAAGAAACTGGTCTGTATCATCGGTCCAAGCTCCTTTTGCCCATTTACTTCTATGGTCGTCTTGGACTATTTGGTTATAATCAGTCAAGCTATTGGGATAATTAGCTTGCACTTCCTCTTTGGACATAAACTCTGCACCAAGCCCCAGTGCATCGCCTATTACTTGCCCGTAGATGGTTCCTTTTATTTTGTTTATTTTCACTACATTCTTATTTGTTGACTATAGTCCCTTTCTATACAGACACTTCCAAAAAACTTCAAAACAATTCTTATTTCCTTTTACTTTCAAAAAATTATTAAATACTCTTTCTGATGATTTGATTATAGACACTATTCTATCATTCTTTATTTTGATTTGATAAAACCCCTTTTCAAGGTCATTTGAATTTAATAGAAGAATAGTATATGAATTATAATTATATGCGTGTACAAAGTGGATTTTAGTAAAATGTCTTACTCTCTCAATACCTACTATTTCAATTATATTGATACTGAATTTGTTTAGAATTATTGGAAGCTTAGAATTTTTAAAGATATAATCAATTTCTCGAATTTCTTCATTTAAAATCCATCTGTGTCTATCAATAACCCGATCAACTCCAGTGTATTTTAACTTCACTGAATTATATTTTTTCCTGTCAATAGACTTTGATGAAAAATCCCTTTCTAAATAAATATATTGTTGTGTTGAAATAGCATAGTTAATAAATCTTTTTTCTTCAAATTCAGATTTTTCATACTTTTTTATCAATAAAAGATCACCCTTAATATAACTATCATCAATATCTTTATCGACTTCTACTACACTATTTGAAACTTCTTTTAGCTCTAAATAAAGCTTATGTTTTCTTTTTTGTAGAACATCCACATAATCATTACTAAGCTTATTTAATTCAATAAAATTCATATCCTACACCCTCAAATAAGTAACCTCAAACCCCTTACAAAGTCTTTCCTCCTGCATGCTATTTGCCAAATTAAATGGGTTTTTGAAATCATAAGGTTGGAATATGTCCAAGCCTCTATCAATACTTATCTTCCATCCTGTATCAGTTTCTATGCTTCGAGCATGGAAACTCATTGATTGATCAAACTCATATTCAAAACTTATTGAAGAACCCTCAAAACTCTCTTTCAATTGTTCTAATTTTTCTTCGTTTTCGTATTCTTTTAGCTCATCAAACTTTGTAATTAGTTTTACAGAAACCTCTTCTCCTACAGGCGTGATTTTAATAAGCATTTGTAGAAATTCGGCAACATTCTTTACTTGATAAAACAAACGGATATATGGATCGTGAATATGAATATATTTTACTCCCTTTAGATAGGGCGCAAATAGTATCTCATAGTTAAGGCCTTTCTCATTTTCCGAAACTACTCTATGCTTGCCTGAGAGTAATTCTTGTTTAGGAACTTCTTTCTCCTTTGGATCAATATCCGTTACAGTATCTTCATTTTTTATATTAGAATTAACCAACGAAGGATATTGCTTTTCTTCAAGAGTTATAATCTCTGTTTTCTTTCCAGATTCATTATCGCTATATGAAAAATCAACCTCATTAAATGTTTCATCCATAATAATCAGCTGATTCTTTACTCGTTTTCTACCTTCAATGGCAAAATCAAGCAATTCTTTTGCTTCATCTTTGGATATATTTCCATCGGGATAAATAATCTTACACAAACCTGAAAAGGTCTTGATAATCCCCATTCTATCCCTAGTGGTTATACTCTCGGAAAGTGTAAAGTATTGAGACAATATGTGAGAGAAATCATCCTTACGCAACTCTTTTAGTATCTCGGCAAGGTAATCTACAATAAACCCATAATCATCTGTAAATAGCTCATTTCTTAACTTCTGAACTTCCCATCCAGGTAAATAGCAATATACTCTATCCAAAAAGGCGGAATCATGATATGACTTTGGTAGAGCTTCAAACAAATCGCTATGCTTCATCATATACGAAACAGAGTGCATGGTGTTTCCTACAAAAGAAAAGGAAGCAGTAGCTCCATAAGGCGTGCTTCCTCTTGAGAAGGACTTATTCGCCATATAGTTTTTCATGGTATCAACCAAGTTCTTATCAACTCGCTTGCTAATTCCAGCAAACTCATCAAATGCCACATTATCCCAATACCCTACCAAACCTATTTGACCATTACTATTATTAACGAACAGCTTGGCTTGTGTCACTTCTCCGCCTGATATCAACATGCCATGTGGTGAAAGCTCTGAGTACACATGACTCTTACCAGTTCCTTTGGGTCCAAGCTCAATAATGTTATAGTTATTCTCACAAAATGATACCAAACGAGTGAGTTGAATTAGCTTATTTCGATAGTTAAAATGCTCTGGGTTTAATCCCAAGCTTTGCAATAATAAATCAGTCCATTCTTCCTTATTAAACTCTTTTCTTAGAGTCTTAAATTCGTCCAAATCAATATGCGATATTTGTATTGGCTTCAATGATTCAATAATCCAAGGTGAATCAGAGCCATCTTCATCTTTCATATAAGCAACATTGATAATGCACCATACACCTGATGTGAGCAGTTTCTTATGTTTAGTAATAATATCATTACTTATAAGTACTCGCTTTAGTCCAAGATTTGAAAACTCCGCTTCATAAGTACCTTTTCGCTCATTTAATTTTGCAGATACCTTATCTATTATTTTGTGGCTACCACTGGTAACAATAATATTTTTTATTATCTCAGCCTCATCACGATGAACAAAATGATTCTTAACAATTTGTTTTACTTTTTCTACTCCTTGCTTTACAATTTCTTCATCAGAAGTAGCACAATGCTGCCCCAATAAGTACTCTAAAACATAGGTTGGTACAACCGCATTTCCTTTTACTAATTTGGTTAAGTCCTTACGAACTACCATGCCTTCAAAATGCTGTAATATTTTCTCTTTTGTTATCATAATTATATCTTTCAATCTTAAATAATAATTACCCCTTTAAAACTCATCCACCTCATATTTGGAAATAATTTTTATCAAATCATTTACCACCAAAGGATTTAATCTATTCTTGTCTTTCTTATCATAAGCCTTTAAATAACAGAAACTAGCCTTTGATCCCTTGGCGTTTAAGGATAGAATAATGCCCAATAGACGTTCATTGGGATTATTGGAAGTTGAATTAAAATGCAGTTCTACTTCTTTGGATAATAATTCTCCATTCTCTGAGTATAAGCCAAATATTACTTCTAGACTTTTATACTCATTTGTAACAGGCATATCTTGTAATAATGAAACATTAATACTACCCGATAATATCTTATCAGTTTGATCAAATCGCTTAAATGTTACATAGGTATTACTCTCTACTTTTTGTTTGTAGAACTTAATAACTGGGGTAATAAGCTCCTGCAAACTAGCTCCACCATGCACAAACTGAACGCCAACATTTCCTTGTTTGCGATATCGGTTTATCGCTCGTGGTATTGCCACCTTTAGCTTTGTATCAATATTGGTTGTGGAATCCAAATTCAAAACTGTTCCATCTACTTTTCCTTCAAAATCATCAGCTACTACAAATCGAATATGACTTCGTTCATAGCCTTTAGTTTTTGGAAGCTTCTCTCGACTATTTTCAGCCAAATCAGTATAATTGTATAAGAAGCCATGATCGGATGTAATAATCACATGACGCATATTCCAGCCATACAGTTTCTTAATTAAACGCTGTATATCAGCAATCGCTTTTTCTCCTGCTTCAAATGATTGGCTTTCTGTTCCTTTTTTATCGCCAATGGCATCTATCCAGTCGTGGTAGATATATACTATACGGTTTGATTTAAAGAAATCTCGGCCATTGTCTTTACCAAACTTCATTACGCTATTAAAATCAATAGTTGCACTATCTTTTTCTTTGGCCTTTAGTATGGCTTCCCTATTAGAACTAACAGTGGTTTTCCCATCTATTTTAAAGACCAAATCACTATCCGAAGTTTCTACACTGATACCAGAATTAGGAAGCAGATTTGCCATTCCCAAATTTGTATATGATGGTACGGAAGCTAAACAGGGTGTTATTTCAAGGTCATTCTTGCTATCTGCCAAAAGATTCTCAAATAACTCCATACCAACTTCATAGCGAAGTGCATCTGAGATGATTACTACCATCTTATGATCCAAACTAGCAATATTATCTTGATAAAAATCGTACTGTTTATTTACATTTATCTTATTATAATCAAAAGCATTTTTATTAAGAGCTTTCTGCCATTCTACATTAAGATCTATCAAAAAACGATCGTATTGATGGTTAAGTTTATTAAATACATCATTTCCAATAGCATCAAATCCAAACAGCTGATCTTTTACTTTATCAAAGGCCATTACTGCTTTGCGGAAATTGTAATCAACTTTATATAGCTCTTGTGTATATTCATTTATAAAGCTTACTTCGTCTTTAAAAACAAAAGCATTATAAGTTTCTAAAACAGTAAACAAACTTGCTGTGCGATAAATAAACTCTAACTGATTTTTATAATCATCAGACAGAACAGATAAACGCATCCACCTTATGCACTCATCTTTGGTTTTAAGTGGATTTACAGAAACTTCTTTATATAAATCCTCAACTATGGCTTCAATAATTTGCTCTGAATAATATCCATATTCTTGTTGAAGTCCATAAATTGATATAATCCTTGAAGTCTTAATTTCTTTAGCTAATTCAATAAATACAGTATCTATTTTTTCTTTTAAAATAGCACTATTAGACCAGTCTTGAAAAAAGACTTGAAGCATATTTGTATCGGCTACTTTATCTAATTTCAATTTTGAATAATTATCTTCTGGCAAAGTTTTATCAAGGTAGATTGTGATAATATTATATTTAATTTTCTCGGCAAACTCTTTAATTGCACTTTTACCAAGACTCAATAATCTAGTATCCAACAATTCATTAAACCACCTTAATAGTTCACTATCTAACTCAAGTGCTTTCAAAACATTAATTAGCTTATCAAAATCATCACCTTCATTGGCTAATATCAAGCATTTAGCCATGCAATTATTCTTATCAACTACGGTATTAAAGCCAAGTGCTATGGATATTAATCCTTGCTGCAAGCTTGCTTCATTAAACCTACCAGGACGCAAGATACGAGCTAATTTTTTACGATTAGTTTTAGTCTTTAACTGTTTGATATACTTCTTTATCAATGTCAAATTATTCTCTCCAAGCTTATATTCCGACATAAACTCATAAGCATCATCCAAACGCAATTCCACATTGGCAATTAATAAATCCAATAAAGGATATTTTTTCAAGTCCTTTGCCTCTGGCTTTTTATAGGAGTGGTATAAAAACAGCTTATCAGCTTTCAATTCGTATTCTATCCTATACTTTAACTCAAAGTAATTATCACTTACCTCTATCACCCTAATACCCGACTCTTCAATTGCAGGAATATCCTCTCTAACAGAGCCGTCTTCATCAAAATAGAATACGATATTACGCTGCTCTTTGATTATTAGATTATGTATTTTTTCTGCTATCATATTTTATAATCTATATTGTGTGAAGGTTATTATCAATTGTTTTTCTTAACTTTTCATTTACCTTGTTTTCCGAAGCGAAGGCATCCCAATTTTTAACCACATTATTAATTAGATCAATAATCTGTTCCCCTTTTTTAATACTATTTGTTTTTGCTAAAACCATTAAATCATCCTTCGTTATATTTTTACGCTTTCCATTAACGCTTAAAGTTTGCTGGTTCACCCACGTATTATTGGAGTCAAAAGAATAACATACATCATATGCGGGTGACAGTTCCCATTTTTGCCCCTGTTTCAATCGGAAGGAGAAATTCTTAGTATGATCGTCACAATTTGTTGCCAAAACATTAAACACCATTCTTCTAAACATCTGCTCTGCTTCTGGATAAGTTAATCGTAGTAAACGCATAGTTTGAAACAATTGTTCGTAGCTATAAGCAAACATATTATTATAATCGTAGTGCTGAATACCGCATAAAGTCTGAATATGATGCTTGGTTTTATTTCCTTCCCTGTCAAAACGCTTTGTCATAAAATGAGCTCGGCCATTTTCCTCTAATAAACGGCTTTCCATCATTTCTATACCACTTTCTTTAGCCATAAGGTAATAGGCATACTCTACACGTCCCCAGCCTTCTGAATCACCCAATTGCGCATCACTTACACCATCCAATTTTAGCAACCAATGTTCAAAACCATCAGGAGCATCACTTTGACCTGATTTTACTTCCTTTGTATTTTCATTATATGCAATTACGGCTTTTGGACGTGCTCCTCCTGCCGATGTACCAATAGTTACTATTTCTTGTAATGCTTTTTCTTCATTATTATTAAGGTTTGTCTTAAAAGACTGTCTTTCTGAAAGCATATTTTGAGCTGCATTTACCAAACTGTCAATCTCAATAGAAAAAGCATCTTCTTCAGTATTAAATTTTGCAGGTGAAAATTCTAATGCACCCATCCCCCTTTTTCCAATAAAGCACAATTGTTCCACAGGGTTCATACCGTCTTCTGGACGGCCATTTTGAACCAGCCATGCATTTATCAACTGATTTCCGTACTTATCAGGAAGCGCATCAGACAATAAGCCTGGTAAACCTTTAAATGTATTCTGTCCATCTCTACTCGTACGTAATTCAGGAAATCGATAAACCCTATCCCCATTTTTAATGGGCATTTTAATAGGTGATAAGTCCCAGGCTTTGCTAAGAAACTTATCATGATACTGAAAACTTGCTAGCTGGGTGTTTTCGTTCCAGTGAATAACACCTACATCTTCACCCCATATTTTTACATATGCTATATCTACCATCCTAAATTATCTTTTTTACGCTCTATTTTCTTTGATCTTGCACGCTGCTTTTTATTCTTATTTTGCAGTTTCGCATATTCTATGGGACTAATTTCAGAATCAACCTTAAACACATCCATGATATAAAGTAAATCTAAAACCCTTAAAACTCGAATAAGACTACTCAACATTATTTTTTCACCTCGTTCTATTAGACTCATCGTTGAACGACTAATATTAGCTGCCTCCGAAACTTCAGTCTGTGTTTTATTCTGATTTAAACGATGATGCTTAATAAATGCTCCAATAGATGTACTTAAAGCACTATCACTCATTGTAGCCCAATCTATATAATTATCTTCATTCATAATACTATTTTTTAAGCTTGCTACAAATGTAGTTAAATATATAACTCATGCAACATAATGCATGATATCTCATGCATTAACAAGTATTATTACACTTAACGCATGATGTATCATACGTTGTTTTGCAATTTATTTTATAAGAACTCTTATACTATCTTCTATATTATTTGCCGATTTACCTATAATATCTACTGCTAATTCTTCTCTTTTTTCTTCTTATCCTTAGGAGTTGGCAAAGTTTTACTTAACTTTTCCTGTGTAACTTGGACTACTTCCTTAATAAGCGTTTTCTTTTTAGCCATAATATTACTTCTTTTTACCTTCTTCTATGATTGGTTTTTCTTCCGTCCTTGGAGTAGGTAATGTTTTGCCATTTTTTTCAGTAGTTGGAACTGAAATGCCTGGCGACGGGTTTTTATATAATTTCTTTGCCATAGTTTCTATTTATTTGTTTTTGGTTTGTTTATAGGTAAACGTGGTGTCGGAAGAGTTTGACTCTTGCCCTGCCCTGGTCTTGACACCTTGGGTTTTGGGCTCGCTATTTTTTTTGACATAATTATTAATATTTAAGGTTACAAATAATCCTATTCCTATAATTCCTAATACACTAAAAAATGAAGAGAATCCATTAAACCATTTAATGGGTTTATTCCTCTTCTTAGCTTTCTTTATCCACTCTTTATCATCATTATCAATATCGTCAATCGTTTTTTCTGTATTGTTGATTGTGATAAAATATGAGATAAAATTAAGTATCAAAGCCAGAACCAATGATATCCATCCTCCATAAATGACCCAAAGAAATTTAACATCACCAGACGGAACAAGTTCCCCAATAAAAGTAAGAGATAAAACTAATGCACCACCTGATAAATAACGAATATATTTATCAATTTCTCTCTCACTTTCAGATTTTAACTCTTCATATCTTATTCTATAATCATCATTTACTGACATAATTATTAATTTAATCTATGCAAAACAAGCTCAACATCATACCCCAAACCCTCCTTTATCTTAGCTTGAAGCTCTTTCATTTTTCCCGTATTCTCACTATTCATATAATGAAGCTTCTTAATCACCAATTGAGGTAATGGAAACCGCCTATTTGGAATATCACTCGTATCTTTTCCATTGAAAACTTTTTCTAAAAACTCTGGTCCAGGCAGCTCTACTTCTTTCAATGTCATTTCATTTTCTTCACTCCATAAGGGTAACTCAAAGTATTGCACATTCTCTCCAAATTCTTTATCATCAGATACCAATTCTCTTTTATCTTGACGTGGCAATTTATTGAAATCAATTAGGATTCTAACTTCATCCTCCCATTCATATTCCTCAATTTGTTTATGCAGCCCCATAAATGGATCAACATAAACATAAAAATAAGCTCTTTGGAGGTTGTATTTAGAATGTAATTTTATTAATTCATCCACCATTGGTTTAAATTCATCTTTTCTACCATATTTAATTGTAGATAGAAAAATAGAATGCCATTTCAAATAGTCATCGTTAATTGCAAATTCAATAGCAACACCATTACTATTATCAGCATATTCTTCCCAATGCTTTTTAGAGTCCAAGGAGCTCATTTGAGTAAATGAAGTGTAGAATAGATTCTGCTTTCTTCTTTCAGTAATTTCTGTGGAATAGTTAAGAGATAGCTGCAAATCTTCAAAAACACTCATTGCATAAGAGTACTCCTTTTTATCAGAAGACTTATGAAGATTATACAATCTAAGGACTCCTCCATTAATAATTTTAGCGGCACTATCCAAAGACGTAAAATGTAAATAGTTCAGTTTTGAATTAGCTAAATAATCTGTATTCTGAATACTAATATTATTACCAAACGATGCATCAAACATTGCTCCCATAGCACCATAACGTGCTGGTGGCAGAAAGCCATATTCATTAAGCAAGTCAACAAATTTCTTCATTACTTGATTGTGCATTTCATTATCAGTTGCAATATCATTCATCATAAGAATCTCTCTTTATATCTTAGCCAAAGCCCCTTCAAACTTAGCATAATTAACACTTACGCCATCATCCAAATCAAATTCTATTTGTTGGTTGGCGAGTTCTTTTAGTACTTCATTATAATCTCTGCATTCTAGCTCCCAATTATGTAGTTTTTCTAATTGCTTTAGCTCATCTCTATTGAGGTTTGCTTCATTCTCTTGCAGCCTTTCTATCTCTCGTTTAATATACTCCTGATGTGGATGCAGATAATTGCGCTGTATCTTCTGCACGGTATATTTATCCATACGGTGCATATATACCAATACTTTGAAAGCTGCATTTTGCGGCTTCTTTGGGTTGGAGCTAAACAACCAATAAATAGGTTTCTTTTTGTACATTTTGGTATGATAGCCCCAAAACTTATCGTTTAACCATTTGTGCAAATCCATACCCAATTCTTCGTGTAGGAAGTTGATATTTTCGGTAAGTGCATTCTCTCCCCATATTGCAAGCATTAAATCTTTAACTCTTAAAAGCACCTCATCAGGAAAAGCAGAGTTCTCGCCCATAATGGGTAATATAGCATCATTATCTATCTCTATATCTGAACCATATAGCTCATAACTACTTAATTCAGCCTCTGATGGATTGGGGTGTGCAATATTTAAACCTGGTTTATCAAAACGATAACGCCCCATCATAATACCTACTAAATAACTTATAAACTGACTTAAAACTTCGTCTTTCTTAATTGGAAGTTCAGTAGCATCTTTGCCGTTTTTTCTAAAGGTAGTTTCTAAAGCCTCTATGTCTTTTTTAGCCAACTCATTTTGCAGTATGGTAATATCTTTTAATGCCACATCAGGTGTAAGCTCATCCT
>JAOZKO010000081.1 GCA_029935325.1 Bacteroidales bacterium | reverse complement strand
ATGGTTCTTTAGCACAATCCTTGTATCGTTCCTCCTCGCAGAATCACGGTTCTTTAGGATAATACTAGTATCGTTCCTCCTCGCAGAGCAACGGTTCTTCAGAAAGAAACAACTGTTAATATCCCATGAATTAAAAAAAATTAAAACAATACATACTTCTAAAAAATCCATTATTTTTGGCATATGGAATATATTGAATTAAATTGTAAAATAACTCCCCAAGAACCAGGCAATGAAATATTAATTGCAGAGTTAGCAGAAATTGGTTTTGAAAGTTTTGACGAAACTGATAGTGAACTTAAGGCTTATATTCAATCAAAATTATTTGATGAAAATCAGTTTAACGATTTATCTATCCATCACTTAGAGGGTTTTAAATTAGATTATAATTTTCAAACCATTGCTGAGCAAAACTGGAATGCCAAATGGGAGGAAAACTATCCGCCAGTTGTAATAAATAATAAAGTAGCTATTCGTGCGCCTTTCCACAAAGATTTTGAAGCTGTAGAATATGAGATAATTATTGAGCCAAAAATGTCGTTTGGTACTGCGCATCATGCTACAACTGCACAGATGATAAATTATATAGCTGAGCTTGATATGCAAGGCCTAGAGATTCTAGATATGGGTAGTGGAACTGCTGTTCTTGCCATATTAGCATCAATGCGAGGGGCAAAACATATTGATGCAATTGATAACGATGAATGGGCTTATAATAATGCTGTAGAGAATGTTAGCAGAAATAATATTGATAATATTACCGTTGAGCTTGGTGATGCAGAATTGCTAAAAGGTAGATCCTATGATTTAGTAATTGCAAATATTAATAGAAATATACTTCTTAATGATTTGAAAAAATATGCCTCTTGTTTATCTTCTGGCAATTTATTGTTATTAAGTGGGTTCTATAAGGAAGATATTCCAATACTTAGCGAAGAGGCTGAAAAATATGGTTTAGTTTATCAAAGTCATACCATCGATCGTAGCTGGGTGGCAGGAATATGGAAGATGAATTAGTATAAAATTTTAAAAAAATATAATCATGCGTAATATTTTACTTTTTATTTTTCTGTTTTTTGCATGGCAGACTCAAGCACAAAAGGCTTACGAATTTTCCAATTATATTGATAAATATCCTTCTGAACTTGAGGAGTTCATGACTATGAAGGTATCTAAAGATAAGAAGAAAATATTAGAGATTACTATGTTGGAGTTTGGTGCTTTTTGGCAAAGTGATACTTTGTCCGATGGTGTAAAAAAGAAGATTATTAGGATGTCGAATATGATGACTCTTAACAGATATCGAGCAAATCCAACTTTTGAATATTTTATAAGTACAATTCTTGCAATTCATCGCGATACCGATAATGCTGATAATTTTGAAGATTGGCTAAAGTCCATAGAGTATTATGTAAAGAGAAAACGATCTGCATATTTGCATCAGTATTTTCAGCATTCGATTTTGTTTTTCAAGCATCACTATATCTTCGATAAATCTAAAAAAGTATGGAAATTAAGCCACGGTAAAATGAAAATAGAAGAGGATGGTCATAATCCTGTTTTTGTTTTTAATACAGTGGACCTTACGGGTTTTACAAGCAAGGATTCATCTTATATACTAAGAACTACTGGTAAATATTACCCCCTTAAAGCTAGGTGGGTAGGACAAGGTGGTAAGGTGTTTTGGAATCGAGTAGGAGTGGATACGAATTTGGTTTTTGCTTTTCTTAAGTCTTATAAAATAGATTTAAAAACAAACCTATGGCGTGCTGATTCTGTTGTTTTTTACGATCGACGTAAGTTTGATTTTCCTTTGGTTGGAAAATATCGCGATAAATTTGGGTATTCTACACCTAAAAAGAATGTTACCTATCCATCTTTTACTTCATATCGCCACGATTTATTGATGAAAGATGTATATCCAGATATAGATTATAAAGGTGGATACACCCTTCAAGGGTTGAGAGTAGTAGGAAGTGGAGAGGGGAAGGAAATGGCCTATTTTATTTTTAAGCATAATGGGACTAATTTTGTGTGGGCAGGAGCCCAAACATTTGTAATAGAGAAAAATAAAATCCTCTCAGAAAAAGTTACCGTTACTATTTACCTCGAAAGCGTTGATAGTATCACTGGTGAAAAATCAGTGGATTCAATTTATCACCCCGGATTAAGTCTTTATTATTCCAATGAAAAGAGAAACCTTTCAATCTATAGAAAAGATGAAGGATTATCTAAAACACCATTCTTCGATAGTTATCATAAAATAGATTTATACGTTGAAGAGCTTAATTGGAAAATTGGAGAAGATTATATTGATATGAAATCAATTCAGCAGAAGGGAATTGAGAGCAAAGCCTATTTCGAATCTGTAAACTTATTTTCTAGTGCTCGTTACGAACGACTTCAAGGATTAGACAGGGTTAACCCTGTTTATGCTGTATATAAATTTACAGAGAAGAGGGGATTTAATGAGTTTTATGCTGAGGATTTTGGTGCGTATATGAATATGGGAAAAAGTTCTACTATCGCTTTCTTGCTAAATCTTGCTTCAAAAGGCTTCCTATTATATAATACTGACGAGCATTACGTAATTGTAAAAGAGAATGTTAGAACCTATGTTTTAGCATATCAAGGAGAAACAGATTATGATGTTATTTCATTTAACTCACGAACCAATGGCGCTATACCTAATGCAAGTTTAAACCTTCGCAATAACGATATTATTATACAGGGTGTAAGAACAGTGTTCCTTTCTGATTCGCAGGATGTTAGGATTTATCCTAAGCGAGGAAGAGTAGAGCTCAAGAAAAACAGAGATTTTAGGTTTGATGGAAAGATAATGGCAGGTCGCTTCGATTTATACGCCACAGGTTGCTACTTTAGTTATGATAAGTTTGAGCTAGAGTTGCCAAGTATAGATTCCTTGAGTTTTAAGGTTGAAGCTTTTGAAGAGAACGACTATGGAGAACGTCCTTTAGTTAGAGTAAAAACAGTAATTGAGGATTTGAAAGGAAATATTTTAATAGACCAACCTAATAATAAGTCAGGAAGAGAAAGTTTCCCTGAATATCCAATTCTTAATAGTAAGACCAAGTCCTATGTTTATTACGATAAGGCTAGTATCTTTAATAAGATATATTCGCGAGATAAATTTTATTACCATTTAGAGTCGTTCCAGATTGATAGTCTTGATGATTTTAAAACCGAGGGTTTGCAATTTGATGGCTATTTAGCTTCTGCAGGCATTTTTTCTGATATTGATGAACCATTAATGGTGCAAGACGATTATTCCTTGGGACTTAAAACCACAACAGGAATTGCTGGCTATGGCATTTATGGAGGGAAAGGTAGATTTACAGATACAATCCAACTTAGTAATTTAGGATTAAGAGGAAGTGGTAATATAGAGTACCTTACTTCCACTAGCTATTCTACTGATTTTATTTTCTTCCCCGACTCAACAAATGCCTTATTAAGTGCTTACGAAATAGAGGAGGTGAAAAGTGGTAAAGAGTTTCCTCCAGTTATAGGAACGAATGTACAACTGCATTGGGATCCATATAATGATTTGATGGAGACTAATACCACCATAGATGAAGAGCCATTTGAAATGTATACCACAGAAGCTACAATGTTGGGATTGTTGGCGTTACGACCACAAGGACTTGATGGTGATGGAGGTATATTTGTGAAAAATGCAGAAATGGAATCCAAAATATTTAAGTTTAAGAACAGAAACTATAGCAGCGATTCATGTATATTTAAGCTAAAAACTTTTATAGATACCGAAATAGATGAATTAGAAAGTTTAGAAGAAACCGAGAAATATGCTTACGAAACTGAAGATATGTTTAAAGCATTTATTGATTTTGATGAACGAAAGGGAGAATTTGAATCTACCACAGGTATTAAGGCTGTGTTCTTTGCCGAGAATATGTATAAGTGTTATATGGACAAGTTTACTTGGTATATGGATGAGGACAAAACAGAAGTTAGTAGTAGTGAAGACCCTATGGCAACTGTTGAAGGCAAGACATTACGCGAGCAAGTTGACTTGGATTTGAATGGAACAAAGTTTATTTCCACACATCCTGCGCAAGATTCATTAAGCTTTTTGTCGAAGCACGCAGTGTATTATCAACGCAAAAAACTTATTGTAGCTACTGGTGTACCTCGGATATTTGTTGCTGATGCAGCAATTGTACCTGGCGAAAATGCTATTAAAATACACGTAAAAGCTGATATGGAAGATATTGTAGATGCTGAGCTACTGGTAAATAAGGAATCTAAATATCACCTATTATATAATGGCTCGTTTAAAATTAAGGGTAAACGTAGTTATTCAGGACGAGCACTTTACGATTATAAAGACGAAGATGGAACAATACAAAATATCTTCTTTGGAAAAATTGAGGTTGATACTGCCGGTTTTACTTATGCTAATGCAGAAATAGAAAAATCAGCAAATTTCACCCTAAGCAAAGCATTTGATTTCTCAGGAAATGTTAGCATGATTGGTGCAGAGAAGTATATGACCTATTCTGGTGGAACAAGTATTAGCCATACATGCGATACTCTAGAACGTCAACAGTTTAGGTTTGTTGCTAAAATAGATCCTGTAAATATTAGAATTCCCATAGGCGAGGAACTTAAAAGTATTGATGGAACATCTATGTTTAGTGGACTGAAAGCCAAAAAAGTAAATGGCAGAGTATATTCATCATTTTTGGATAATAAGGGTAGCAAAACTGATAATATAGTTATGCAAAGCTTTGGTTTCTTGATGTATGACAAAATATCTAAAGAGTATCGTATTGCATCTGAGGATAAATTGGCTCAAAGAAGTTTACCTGGCAATTATCTTAGTTTAGCAAAGCGTAATTGTAGTGTGTATGGTGAAGGAAAAATGGATTTAGCCTTTAATACAGGTCATATACAAGCAGATGCATATGGAAAAGCTAGATATTTCTCCAAAGAAGATTCCTCTACATTTGATGTCTCTATTCCATTGGATTTCTTCTTCAATGATAAAGCTATGGAGCTTTTTGTTGCAGCACTAAACTATAAAATGGATTTGGATGCTGTAAATCTTGAAGGAGATATTTATGGAATTATGCTAGGGAATATGCTTGGTGCCGAGAGAGCTGATGAGATAATGGGAAAAATTGTTACCAATGGAGGAGAGCATCGAAAAATACCGAAAGAGCTTATTAAAACTATATTTATTTCTGATGTGAAGATGAAATATAATCCTCGCACACGTTCATTTGTTTCTACAGGACCAATAGGTATAGCAAGTGTTGGCAAAGAGCAAGTACTTAAATATGTAGATGGGAAGTTAGAAATCCAAAATAAATCAGGAACTTATAAGATAACATTAGCTATTGACTTAGGAAATAAAGAGTATTATTATTTTCAGTTTAAAGGTAATGCAACTTCGGGTCAGTTATTTGTTTACTCATCTAGCGTTGAGTTTAATACAATAATAAAAGAGACAAAACCTGATGATAAAAAAGCTAAAGCTAGTGGTAAAGAGCCTAAGTTTAGTTATAGAGCAGCTGGAGCTACAGCCTTTAAGAAGTTTTTAAGAACAATGAAAATGAAAGAATAGTTATATATGAAATTAGCAATGATACCTTTTTCGCCACCACGAATTGATCAGGCGATAATTGATGAGGTTATAGATACTTTGAAGTCGGGATGGATTACTACAGGTCCCAAAACAAAACTATTGGAGCAAAAGCTTACAGAATACGTTGGGCATAGGAAAACCCTTTGTGTAAGTTCTGGTTCAGCAGGCTTGGAGTTAATGCTACGCTGGTACGGAGTAGGAGAGGGTGATGAAGTTATTCTGCCAGCCTACACTTATGCTGCTACTGCAAATGTAATTGTGCATACAGGTGCTACTCCAGTTTTTGTGGATGTACTTCCTAATTTTAATATGGATCCTAATGAAGTAAGGAATCATATTACTAAAAACACAAAGGTGATAATGCCTGTTGATATTGGTGGTTTTCCTGCTGATTACGAACAAATTAATGCTCTAGTGAATGAGCCTGAAATAAAGGATTTGTTCCAAGCAGATAATGACCACCAAGAAAACTTGGGTAGAATTCTAATTTTATCCGATGCTGCTCATTCTTTAGGAGCAAGTATTAAGGGAGTTAAAGCAGGGAAGTTTACAGATATTACCATTTTCTCTTTCCATGCAGTTAAAAACCTAACTACTGCCGAAGGAGGTGCTATATGCTTAAATTTACCATTGAGTTTTGATGTTGAAGCAATATATAAGGAGTTAAACATAAAGTCATTGCATGGGCAAAACAAGGATGCACTAGCTAAAACTCAAATAGGTAATTGGCGCTATGATATTGTAGAGGCAGGTTATAAATTTAATATGACTGATATTGCTGCTTCAATGGGATTGGTGGAACTAAATAGATACGAAGATGATATGCTTGTGAAGAGAAAGTATATCTTTGATCGTTATGCTGCTGCTCTTAAAGAGTATAAATGGGCGCAGCTACCAATATACGAAACGGAAGATATCAAAAGCTCATACCATGTGTTTATGTTACGTATTCATTGGGTATCGGAGGTTGATAGGGATAGAATTATAGAAAAGATATTTAGTAGAAATGTAAGTGTAAATGTTCACTTTCTACCGCTACCAATGATGAGCTTTTATACCAAAATGGGATATAGTATTGCTGATGCACCAATAGCATTTTCGGAATATGCTCGTGAAATTAGCTTGCCAGTTTATTATGATTTGACTGATGAGCAAATAGATAGGGTGATAAATGCTGTCGTTGAATCTGTGGAAGAAGTTCTTAAGGAAAAAGATAGCTAATGTTGAAACGATTGTTTGATTTGTTTTTTGCTTTCCTTGGTTTAAGCATAGTACTTATTCCAGGCCTAATTATAGCTTTGCTAATAGTTTTTGATAGCAAAGGAGGGGTTTTCTTTCGCCAAACCAGAGTTGGTAAGGATAGTAAGCTTTTTGGTATTTTTAAGTTTCGAACAATGAAACCAGCCTCCGATTCCAAAGGGTTACTAACAGTTGGTGAGAGAGATAATAGGATAACAAAGATTGGATATTTTCTAAGAAAATATAAGATTGATGAACTGCCTCAGCTTATTAATATTCTTAAAGGAGATATGAGTATTGTTGGTCCACGACCTGAAGTAGAGAAATATGTAAAGCTGTATAATGCTGAGCAGCTTAAGGTGTTAAGCGTTCGGCCAGGTTTGACTGATTATGCTTCTTTAGAGTATTTGGATGAAAGCGAATTGCTGAGCAAATCCGATAATCCTGAGAAAACCTATATTGAGGAAATAATGCCCATAAAGCTTGATCTGGCCTTAATGTATATTCAAACAAAAAGTATATCTGTGGATATATCTATAATTATAAGAACAGGATTAAGGATAGTGAAAAAGTAGGTAATACTTCAGTGCTATAATAAAAGTACAATTTTTAAGAGTACATTGTAAGCATTTAATCATTGAACCATTAAAGCATTGCAGGCACTAATTAGGTAACAAGAGGAATAATAATTTAAAGTATTAAGAGTTTCTTAAAACATATCATAATAAGCTCTACTTTTGATTCGTTTACAAAATACAAGTTTTAGGGAATATAATCTTAAATAAAATGAGTAATAAGTATCATTATCAGGAAATTAATATAACAATTATTTGAAATGAAAAAGGGAATAATAATAGTTCTAATAATTGCAAGTATCGGTCTAGCTATCTTTGCTTGGTTTTTTAGTGGTAGCGATTCTGATGAAGGAATTACCACAAAAGTAAAATCTGGGGAGTTCATTATCAGTGTTATAACTAGTGGTGAGCTTGATTCGAAGAACTCAACTAATATCGAAGGACCATCCGGACTTCGGAGTTTAGGAATATACGAGGACTTAAAACTCAATGATATTATAGAGGAAGGTACATTGGTTGATTCTGGAGATTATATCGCTAGAATTGATAGAACCCCCATACTTAATAAGGTAAAAGGTATTGATGCTAATCTAGAGAAATTAACTGCTAAGATTAGTCAATCTAAGCTCGACTCAGCTCTTACTCTACGTGCCGCCCGTGATAATCTGGTTAATCTTAATTATAATATTGAAGAATTAGAAATTGAACTTAAAAATTCCAAATATGAATCTCCTGTTACGATTGAAAAGCTAAGAATTTCGATTGTTAAAGCAAAGAGACAATACGATCAGGCCTTAGATAATTATGATTTAAGGAAACGAAAAGAGGAGAATGTAGTTAAGTCTGCGATGATTGATTTTCAGAAAGAGAATAGTAAAAAGGAGCGTTTTATGAAAGTCCTAGATGGATTTACAATAACAGCTCCACAAGCAGGGATGCTTATTTATGCTAGGTCCTGGGGCGGAAAAAAGAAGACTACAGGCTCGAGCATTAGTATTTGGAATCCGGTGGTTGCTAAATTACCAGATTTATCACAAATGATTGTCAAAACCTATGTTAATGAAATTGATATTAGCAAGGTAAAAGTTGATCAGATAGTTGAAATTGGTGTTGATGCTTTTCCTGATAAAAAACTTAAAGGAATAGTTACCACTGTTGCTAATATTGGACAAGAACTTCAAAATACTAGTGCGCATGTTTTTGAGGTGATTATAGAACTCCAGGATGAAGACCAGGACTTAAGACCTGCTATGACTACCAAAAATACTATTATTGTAAATGCTTTAGACTCTGTTCTTTATATTCCTATTGAGTGTTTGAATACTGAAGATAGTATTTCATTTGTATATAGTAGTGGTAAGAAATTACAAATTGAAGCGGGTAAAAGTAATCAAGATGAAATTATTATTCTAAGGGGATTGGATGCCGAGGATGAAATTTATCTTTTTCCACCAGAAGGAGCTGATAATTGGAGTTTTAAACTTTTAAAAGATATATAAATGTCACCGCTTAGTTCAAAGAATTATAATCATTATATAATGAATCTTAATATTGCTTTCGAAGCAGTATTAGTGAATAAGGTGCGTACTTTTCTTACTGCCTTAGGAATTATTTTTGGCGTTGCAGCGGTTATTTCTATGCTTGCAATTGGTAATGGTGCTAAGAAAGAAGTTCTTGAGCAAATGAAAATGATTGGTGTTAATAATATTATTATTAAAGCTAAAAAGATTGAGCTGAAAATGGATTCTGAAAAAACAGATGAAACCATGCAAGAGAAGGATGAGAAATCCAAAGAAAATCTTTCTTCAGGCTTAAGTATTGAGGAGGCAAATTCCATTAGAAAGATTTTACCAAATGTTAAGCATGTTAGTGTTGAAGCTAAGAATGAAACTACAATTATTTATTCTGGTAGTCATGTAAAAGCCAAATTATCAGGTGTAAATGATGATTTCTTTCAGGTTTTTCGATTAGAACTAGCTAGTGGGCGAAACTTAAGTGAACATAATTATTCCAATGCATCACAAGTATGTATTATAGGACATAATGTAAAGAGCCGACTGTTTCCGACAGAAGATGCCATTGGTAAACAAATAAAGTGTGGTAGAGTTTGGTATAAAGTTGTTGGGATATTGGAATTGAGAGGTCAAATTATGAATCTAAGTGATGATTTGGGAATTGATAATTTTGATATGAGTGTGTATATTCCTATTCAGTCCTATTTGAAACGACATAATGATAAGTCAATTATTACACAAAAGAAGCTTGTAAACTATTCTGATGAGCCAATGGATCCAAATAGAAATCAGATTGAAACTATGGTGGTTCAGGTTGATGATTCGAAACACTTACGAGCATCCGCTGATTTAATAAATAGAATAATAAAGCGTAAGCATGCACAAGCTAGCGATTTTACAATAAGCATCCCAGAATTGCTATTAAAACAAGAGCAGAAAACCAGAAATATTTTCAATATTGTTTTGGGAGCAATTGCAAGCATCTCGCTGATAGTAGGAGGGATAGGGATTATGAATATTATGCTAGCATCGGTTATGGAGCGAACCAAAGAGATTGGTATTCGTCGTTCCATTGGAGCTAGAGCCGAAGATGTTGTATTTCAATTTCTTTCTGAAGCTGCTATTATTTCTTTAATCGGTGGCTTTATTGGAGTGATACTAGGGATAGTATTGGCCTATATTATTGT
>JAOZKO010000341.1 GCA_029935325.1 Bacteroidales bacterium | reverse complement strand
AACTTAAAATACCGTTCCCATCGAAGAATGGTGGTTTACATAATGGGCATTCTTTGAAATGATAAAATACACCCAACTAGGCATATTTTAATGTAAAATATTTCTAAAATGACCTTATTGTTACTTAAAAAGTTTGTTATACTTATGCATCAAATAAAGGGGATAGAAATGAAATACTTAAAAATACTATTACTAATAAGTTCGGTGGTGTTGCTTACTGCATGTGGGGGAAGTGGTAGTTCTTCTCCTGCAGATACTACTGCACCAATCATTATATTAAAGGGTGACAATTCAGAAACAGTTCTACAATATACATTGTATAACGATCCTGGTGCTGTTGCTAGAGATAATGTGGATGGAATTGTACCAACTACTGTCACTGGCTCTGTGGATACTTTGATAGTTGAGACATATACTCTTACTTATAAAGCAACTGACAAATCAGGGAATATAGCAACAAAAATAAGAACAGTCACTGTAGTAGTGCCGCCAGATACAATACCTCCTGTTATTACTTTAAATGGTGACAATCTAATAATATTAGTACAAGGGGATACATACACAGAAGAAGGAGCTACTGCCTCAGATGATAAAGATGGAAATGTTCCCGTTGTAATAACAGGTACTGTGGATACTGCAACGGCAGGGACTTACACTCTTACATATACAGCAACGGATAGTGCAAATAATACAAGCTCAACAACAAGAACAGTAAATGTGGAACCATTAATTACACACAATGTATCTACTGTTACAGAATTTAGACAAGCACTCCTAGATGCTGCATCAAATCAAGCACATGATAAAATTGTCTTGGCTCAAGGAGTATATAAAACAACTGATGATAGCTTAGGTACTTTTAAATTTTTGGATACTGAATCATATCAATTAAGGCTGCAAGGTTCTGACCCTCAAAATACTATTCTAAGTGGTGATAATATAGATAAAATTTTTGACTGTAAATCAACACAGCCTGAGGTATTGAGTATAGATAGTTTAACTTTTCAAGATGGTAATATTTCAACAGCATATCAGGATGCCAGTGGTGTGTATGCAAATATGAATGTTGTAATTTCTAATAGTAAATTTTTAAACAATCATAATAAGGCATTGTGTGGATTAGATATCAACATTACTAATTCAGAGTTTACTAATAATTATTCTAATCATCATGGAGGAGCAATTTCTGCAAATAATATTAATATTAGAAATTCAAACTTTACAAATAATATATCTAGTATATATGGAGGTGGGTTCAGTGCATATACTGTAATTATAGAAAACTCAAAATTTGAAAGAAATAAAGCATCACATGGAGGTGGGTTTAGTGCGGATACTGTAATAATTAATAATACACTTTTTAAAGACAATATAGCACTTGATGATTTTGAAGGTGTTGGAGGTGGGTTTAGTGCAGATAGTGCAACTGTAAAGAATTCAGAATTTATAGATAATAGTGCTTCTCTTGGAGGGGGATTTGCTTGTAATGGTGATACTCTCATACTAAACTCAAAATTTATTAATAATACAAGTAGTGATATGGCATCAATGACAGGAGGTCTTGGTGCTGCATTTTGGTCGTATGGAAAGAGTGATATTTTTAACTCAATATTTTATGGTAATCAAAGTATAGGAACAGATACCAATGCAGGTATTGTATCTTTTACAAGAGGTAACCATCATTTTGTAACAAATTCTATATTTGAAGCTAATAACGGAGTTAATATTAGTGGTGCCGATAATGACTTGACTGTAACTCTTACAAATAACTATATTGATACTAATGGAATTACGGTATCACTTGTTGAAGTTAATAATATTTTTAGTGGTATTGATTTAGGTTTCATAGATGAAGCAAATTTGGATTTTCACCTTACTCCTAATTCTGACTTGATAGACATGGGAGCTAATAGTGCAGGAAATATGGATGCACCTACTACAGATTTTGATGGTAATCCAAGACCAGTTGGCGCATCAATTGATATAGGAACCTATGAATACCAACCATAAGGAGCCGCACCTTGAATCAAAATGAACTTTATGAAGAGTTGTTACATATTACAGATGATGAAAGTTTAGCATCAACCTTATCGGGAGTAGTCCTAAAATCTCTTCAGAATTATGATGATGCGTGTCAATACAGTATTGATCCATACAATAAAGGAAATTTTGAAGATAAAAAAATAACCCTTCTAAATTGTAGAAAAAAATTGGAAGAGGCAGGCATAAGCGTTAATATGCCTGACAATTTTGAAACTGCTGAAAATCCAAAAAATATTTTAGAACAATTATCTACTCAGTTATCATCTATACTGGGTGGACATGCCAAGACTAATAGAAAGAGAATTATTTCTGATATTTTTAGTAAGATTTTTAATATACCAGTACCAAAAGGCACGCATAAGTATGTATTGTCTCCCGTTGAAATTGAGGTTAGAATAAATGAAAAATATATCAATACTATAACCTCATGGGCTGTTAAAAAATAGCATTACCCAAAAATGGGGAATATGATTATGTTTCCATGTTATTTAAATGTACAATTATAGACATTAAAAAAAGGAAACCATATGGAAGCAGAATTAACACTAACAACAGAGTTTATAAAAATGATCCCTGTTATTACGGGTGGGGTTATAACTGGAGCAATAGGATATGTTACAGCAAATTTAAATAATAATAAGCAGCTAAAAAGAGAAAAAGGCATGTTGAGGCTTGCAAAAATAGAAGAATTGTCAAAAGAAATAAACAGTATGCATGCACGAACAGTTGAAATAGTTATGTACAAAATAGCAACAAATAGTGTAAAAGAGTTAGAGGATCAAAAATTTTATATACCCACATTAATAAGTATCTATTGTAAAAATATTTCTGAGATATACAGTCAGTATCATCAGCAATCAAGTCATATTTACAGTATAGTTTTACATGGACAATCCGATGATTTGAAAGATGAGCTTGAAAAGCTACAATCCCTTTACTTGCAATTAGTGAGCTCTATTGCAGATAATACAAAAAAATATTTGTAAATTATAGATTAATACTATCAACGAGACTTGATTAACATAAAGCTAATTCTATCAAAAATATTACGAAAACCTTATAATCTACA
>JAOZKO010000340.1 GCA_029935325.1 Bacteroidales bacterium | reverse complement strand
CCATTAATATCGTAAATATCAATTTCTGCATTTTTAACCTCTATTGGTAATTCAAAGTTGAGTGATTCATGAGTAGGATTTGGAAAAACTTTGGTCTTTACACTACTGTTTGAAGTAATAATGTGAAGTACCTCTTTAATTGAATAATGGTAAAAATACGTAATACCAGCATTGGACCATTGGTTTAATATAGTGTCAAAGCTATAATAGCTTTCATTTAAAATCATTTTATAATAGTAGTCTCCTTTATTAAATCTGAAAGGGTATAGAATATCTAAAGCATCATATTTATTGTCAAATTGCTTTTGCATCTTTGTTACAGGAATCCATTGTACATTTACTGTATCCCAGAAATATATATAATATATTGTGTCATCACCAAATTGATTATTTATTCTGCGATGTAACTGATAGTTTTCTAATTGATTATTTGTATTAATTTCTTTAGATAACAACTCATAGGGAAATTGATTTTGGTCGTAAGTATATGTATTTGTGGTGATAATCTTGCGAATATGGTAATTGTAAATAGTTATTTGAGTAGGATTATTTAATGTATTATAGGAGTAATCGACTCTAGAAATAGTGTCCCATGATTGAGTGCTATCTGTCCAAAAATAACTGTGAATATTTTGATAGATGTTCCCTTGAAAGTAGGAGTAATTTGTTCTATTTGAATTCTGCCAAATGGCTGAGTCACTGTCCCAAATCATTAGCATCGACTCATTTAATCGGTTTTGACTATCAAAGCTATAACTGAACTTATTGGAAGGTTCAAAACCTGAGATTCCCTTTGTCGAATCAATTAAAAGTATTATATTTTGATTGCTGTCAAGTCTAATCAAACTGATGTTTGAGGTGTCAAACTGAGCTGTATAAGTATTATAATAGTAATCTTTCTGAATAATAGTAAGGCTATCATATAAATAATCGATAGATGATAAACGATAAGGAATCCACTTTTTTGCAATATGATGGTACTTAAATTCAGCATATTGAGTAATATGGTTTTTCTTGTCATATTCCAATGTTGTTTTTTCAAATAAATGCCAAGGTTTCCAATAATTGTATTTTTCATAACTTATATGACAGGTATCACGCCCCATAGAATCATATAAAAAATGAACTCGACCTCTTGTGGATTGCGGTTCATTATTTGAAATACTATCTAGAGCCATTCGTTTAGAGTCTTTTGTTTTGCATAAATGGTTATAATTGAGAATATTTTTAATGAATTCGACTTCCTTTGCTTGTTTTGAATTACTGTGAGAATAATCAATTCTGAGTTGAGCTAATACATTGATATTAGCAATAATAGCGATAGTAAGTAATAGTACAAGACTTTTCATCCTTTTAATAATTATGTTCATTTATTTCTCAATAATAGTATAGTCAACTGTTTTTCCTAATATAGGATTGGTTATTGGCATTAATAAAACCTTACTTATTCCACAATAAACTTCCCCGAATAAATATGATTATTAGAAGTTATTTTGAAGATATAAACTCCACTTTCTAAGTGTTTTGTGGATAGCTGGTGATTGGTTGGAAGAACTGCTTCTAAAACCAATTTCCCTGTAATATCATAGATATAAATTTGAGGATTTAGAATACTTGGAGGAATATCAAAATAGATTTTATCTTGTGTAGGGTTAGGATAACATCTTACTTGCTTATTGGATACAATATTGATACTATTAACATTTTTACTCGAATAATAATATGATACATTATCCCAATTCTGCCAGTTATTAGATGTAGAATCGAAAAAATATCTATTCACATTCAATAACATATAATTAGGTTTATGATTGAGAGAGAGATGTGAGCTAAGTTTAATATAATTAAAGCTATATGGATAAACTATATTATTTGTTAAAAAATTACTGTTATAATAATAATCCATTCTTTCCAATGAATCCCATTGATTTGTATTTTGATTTTTATGATAATTTAATTGATTGATAATGTCACCTTGGTTATTCCACTTGCTATTAACTTTATATGTGTCAGTAAATTGTTGTGCAAGAGAGTCATAAGCATTAGTTAAGTAACCTGTAAGCTGGTTATTTGTATTGTAACAGTAATTTAGTATGAATGAGATATGTTTATTTGGTGTATAGTAAATATGAGTAGATTTTTCTCTATTTCCATGAATATCATATGTGTATCTAACAACTCCCATTGTGTCCCATTGTGTGTTATTGCCATTCCAGGAAAGTTCAATAGTACTATCAACTTCAGAAATGGAATTATATGAAGTAACAGATTTCCAATGATTTTGCCAAGCCCATTGTACAATATTCCAATCAAGATAGGTATGACTTGTTTCTAGCTTTTGGTTATTGAATATGTATTCATCTTTATATTGTGGTCTCCCTGTATTATTATCAAGATTATAGGTATAACGTATGACTGAGGTTAAATCGCCATTAATATTTCGGCTATAAACTCGATTACTTTTTAGATTGAATTTTGAATCCCAAACATAATGCCTATCTTCAATAATCAAATTTTTAGAGTTGTATGTAAATGTGTTTTTGTCTTTCCAAATTTTACTAGGATTTTTTGAATAATAACTTGTATTAATTTGTGAATACAGAAGGTTTTTTGAGTTGAACATATTTCTGACAAAAGAATAACGACCAGATGAGTTTGAATCAGGACTTAAATAATATATGTGCAAGGTGTCTCTTCCAAATTCATCGTAGAAGAATTTCTGAATCCAAGCATTATTTGGTCCATTTAGGGGAATAAAAAGCATGCTATCCAATACCTGTTGATTACTTAATACTCTATTTTGAGCATTATAAGCCTCAATGGCTTTTACTCTTTTAATAGCCGACTCCCTTTGATTACTTAATGGATTAAAGTCTTGGGCATATAGATTAATACTGAGAAAACTGAGTAGAATAATTATACTGAAAAGTGTTTTCATAAAGCAGAAATTGGGTTTCTTCAGGAATATAAAGTACAGATAGGCAAATATATAAAAAGTTTCCTTAGATTTAATAAAAATGTAGTTCTATGCTTACTAATCTCCCAAAGTGAAAACAGCCGAAATAGGATAATGATCTGAGTACTTAATATTCCAAGTATCAAAGGTATTTGTATTTAATT
>JAOZKO010000339.1 GCA_029935325.1 Bacteroidales bacterium | reverse complement strand
CCTTGAAGTATTTCTTGCTTAAAGTAGATCCTAAAAAGAAAATGATGTTTAACCCCAAGGAATCCATTGATTTTAATGGAAATACAGGGCCATTTATTCAATATACTCATGCTCGTATTCAGTCGATTGTTCGTAAGACCAAGGATATGGACTTTGCCAAGATTAAAAACTATCAAGGTAAGATTAATGAAAAGGAGCGTGATTTAATGAAATTGTTGCTTACTTACCCTGAAACAGTTCGTCAAGCTGGAGCAAATATAAGTCCTGCTGTAATATCTTCTTATGCTTTTGATTTGGCAAAGGAGTACAATTCTTTTTATCATGATAATAGCATTGTAAAAGAGGAAGATACAAAACGAGCCGCCTATCGTTTAGAATTGTCAATCTTGACTGCCAAAGTAATTTCTTCTGCTATGCATTTATTGGGAATAGCAGTTCCAGACCGGATGTAATAAACTGTCAGATAATTCATTTTTTCTTTATTTAGAATAGTATTTTTATTTACTTTTGGTTCGTAATATTACGAAATACGAATTAGAATAAAATATGCAATGGAAATAAAAATACTTGGCACTGGTTGTCCAAATTGCTTGACACTTGAGAAAAGGGTTCGCAAGGTTGTTGCCCAAAACGAAATTCAAGCGGATGTTACTAAAGTAGATGATATTGTAGATATAATGTCCTATGATATTATGTCAACACCAGGCTTAGTAATTGATGAAAAAGTAGTATCAAAAGGAAGGATTCCTTCCGAAGATGAAATCAAAGAATTCTTAACTAATTAAATAAAACATAGACGTATGAAGAAATCAATAGGATTAATTATTGCAGTAGTTATAGCATTTAGTTTTACAACATCTAGTTTTCAGTCTAGCGATGTTAGTTCCTCTTATGGAGAATCAAACAAAGATGTAGTCCAAGTTTATTATTTCCATAGTAGTCACCGGTGTAATACTTGCTTGACAGTAGAAAAGGTTACCAATAATTCTCTCAACGAATTATATCCTAAGCAGATAAAATCGGGTGCTATTAAGTTCGAGTCTATCGATATGGATGAGCCAACTGGTGAGTATTTAGCCAAGAAGATAAAAGTATCGGGTCAAACATTAATTATTATTAAAGGTAGCGAAAGAAAAAACTTAACCAACGATGCATTTATGTATGCAAAGTCAAATCCAGACAAGTTGAAAGCAAAAATCAAGAAGGCTATTGACGAAATGATTAATTAAAATGGAAATATTACAAACCATATTAGATAACTCACAATTGCCTTTGTTATCAGCCTTTTTATTGGGTTTAATGACTGCCATTAGTCCTTGTCCATTGGCGACAAATATTACAGCAATTGCATATATCAGTAAGGATATTGAGAATCGTAAAAAAGTTTTTTATAATGGTTTGATTTATACATTAGGTAGGGCAATAACCTATACTCTAATTGGTTTGATTTTCTATTTTGGAGCCAGTCAGTTTGAAATATCTGGTTTTATACAAAAATGGGGTGAGAAAATCCTTGGGCCATTATTAATTCTCATAGGAATCTTTATGCTTGATATTATCAAATTACGATTGCCAGGGCTTGGTAGAATTAACGAAAAAATGCAAGAAAAGAGCAAGTCTGGTTTTTGGGGCGTTTTGCTTTTGGGAATTGTATTTGCTTTGGCTTTTTGCCCCTATAGTGGGGTTCTATATTTTGGAGTATTAATTCCGATGACTGTTTCTAATGCCTCAGGTTTATACTTACCATTAGTATTTGCAATTGCTACGGGTTTGCCTGTTATCATCTTTGCATGGTTTATTGCTTTTGCTGTTGGAGGAGTTGGGAATATTTACAATAAAATTAAATCCTTTGAAGTTTGGTTTAGACGTATTGTAGCAGTTATTTTTATTCTTGCAGGTATTTATTATCTGTCATTTCTCTTTTGAAATGTTTGATTGGCTTCAATATATTGCAGATTGGTTTGTATATGACATCTTAGGTTTGTCCATAAAAAGTCATCTAGCAGCAGCTCTTAATTTCTTTATTTACGATAGTGTAAAAATATTGCTACTATTGTTTTTTATAATATTCTTAATGGGTATTATAAACAGCTATTTCCCTATTGATCGAGTTCGCAATTATTTGTCACGCAAGAAATTATATGGTTTAGAATATCTTACAGCATCTTTATTTGGCGTGGTAACTCCTTTCTGCTCCTGCTCATCGGTTCCTTTATTTATAGGATTTGTTAGAGGAGGAATTCCCTTGGGTGTGACATTCTCATTTTTAGTAACTTCTCCTTTGGTGAATGAAGTTGCCATTGGGCTTTTTCTTGGGCTTTTTGGTATTAAGGTCACTCTAATCTATGTTGTAAGTGGCATTTTATTGGGTACAGTTTCGGGAGTCATTATGCAAAAATTAAATTTGAATTATCTGCTTACTGATTGGACAAAAGAAATACTTAATCAGTCGCAAAGGGAAGTTGGTAGTTTTGTTGATAAACAGAGTTTTAGTAGCCGATTACCAAGTATTTGGCAAGATGCAATCAATATTATTAAAGGAGTTCTACCTTATGTTATAATTGGTATCGCCATTGGAGGTTTAATGCATGGCTATATTCCAGAAGGCTTTTTCGAAGAATATATTGGAAAAGACAATCCTTTTGCAGTGCCAATAGCAGTAATACTTGCGGTGCCAATGTACTCCAATGCTTCGGGAATATTACCTATAGTTCAAGTATTGGTTGCCAAAGGTATTCCTATCGGTACAGCAATAGCTTTTATGATGGCTGTAGTAGGACTATCCTTTCCTGAAGCGATGCTATTAAAGAAAGTGATGACTGTTAAATTAATTGGAATCTTCTTTGGTGTAGTCAGTCTATGTATTATTATTTCAGGCTATATCTTTAATTGGATATTATAACTTAGACTCATCAAACTGAGCTTACTTACCATTGCAGAAATGCACCACTCCAGTGGAATGGTCATAAATAGAACCTGCAATATCAATTTCGCCCTTTTCGTACATATTACGTAAAATAGGACTTTGATTCTTTATATCTTTAATAGATAGTTCTACATTCTTATAGGCCACAGAATTTACAAAGTCTAAGTTTTTTGTTGAGCGGTCATAACCCTCATCC
>JAOZKO010000338.1:1107-3135 GCA_029935325.1 Bacteroidales bacterium | reverse complement strand
TACTAACAGGGCAGCTCCACTAATCCCAATAAAATAGGGGTTTCCAATACTCAATGCAGCATTAAAAATGAGAGCTGTTTTTACTGTAGCAGCAAATATTAGCACATAGTATATTTGATCTCTTTTAAGTCTTAGGTCTAAATAATCAGGATCTTTCATTCCTTTTTCTAAGCCATCGTTAAAAATGGAGAAATTAAAATGATTAAAGTCAAATAACTCAGGATGTAGTTCCATAAACTGAGCTAGTTCCTGCTTTTCAGCATCAGTAGCTGTGGCTAAGGCTTGGTTAAAATCGGATATATAATTTTCTATATACTGAATTTGTTCTGCTGAGATATGAAGTTCGGAGCTGGCATTATAATAAGCAATGGTATCGAGCATATTTACTACAGACTGAGAATGCTCTGCAATCACTTCTTCAGGGTTTTCAATAACATCCAAAGCAGTGACTACAAATTTTATTTCATAATCTTTGTCGTTAATATTTAGCAGTAGAACTTGCTCTCCATCACTTAAGCTGGGCATCATAAAAACAAGTTGATTTTCATCGCTTTTTTTCAGACTGATTTCTTGCCCTGCAATCGTTCCAAGATATGTATCCTCTACAAAGGAATATCCTGTGGCAGTAATGCTAATGATCTCAAAAGGATTTACATTTGTTTTATCTGCTGCTAGAGTGATATTTGCGGGTGTGTTTTCTTCAACTTCTTCATCTTTCTTACAGGCTGTAAATATTATACCTATTGCGAAAAGGGAGATAAGTAGAACTGATAATAATTTGGATTTCTTCATTTTATTTAGGTTTTTTTTTGCGCCAAAAATATTGTATAAAACAACATCAAACAATCACCCTGCAGGGGGATATTTGGGTTAAAATGAAAATACCGTAATTCTTGAAATATCACCCTGCAGGGGGATTGACAGGTGTAAATATTCGCCATATTTTTGCGAAATAAACAAAAACTATAAATACTATGAAAAACACTTATTTTAAATTCCTCAGTTTTTTTATTTTAATAGCATTATTCTCATGTTCAAAAAATAATGCAGATGATAATGGTGATAATGGTGATAATAATGGAACTGAAACATTTGTATCAGAAATGAACATGACAGTAGTTGAAGATGGAGTGGAAACCACATATAAAATTACTGAAGGGCTAGAGGCCTATACTCAAGTTGGTGATATTGATGGCTATACTTTGAAAAGACTATGGATTGATGGAACATATACAGATGGACCATATTTAACTTTTGAAGTTCCTTATCAAGTGGGAGAATATATATTAGGAACTAGTTATGGTCCTGCTAGAGAGTTTGTTGATGATTTTCAATTAAAAACAAATGATGATACTTTTTATACAGCTTCTAACTCCGAGTACCAAGATTTAATAGATGAAGAATATATTGAACCATGGGCAAACGTGGTTAGTATTGATAATGATGAAGCGGTAGTAGAATTTGGAGGTACTTTTATTCAAAGAGATCAGGTTGCTGGTAAGCATATTTCAGTAAATATTATGGATGCAATAATTACTATTAAAGTAACAGATTATAATGTGGATGCTGTAAATAATTCTGCATCCATTGCAGTTCCTCCTCCAGCTGCCATTGTTCCTAATAATATAATGGTGGATTTTGAAGTAAGGAAACCTGGCTCCTACGTTGGCGGAGAGACAATGCTATATGATACTGCTACAATTCGTTTGACAAATAAATGTCAGAATGCTACTCGCTATGAGTGGCGATCAGGTGGATATGCAGGCCCTGATAACGCAAATATATTTGTTGAAGAAACAACATTAGGTTTCAATAACAGTTTTACAAAGCTTATATATTTAAATGACCATGGACCAGACACTACAGAAATAGTTATTTCATTAACCGCTTTTGATGATTATGGGAATTCAAAAACACTGGTTAAAAAAGTGAAGTTTCCTATGTTAAAGCCAATGATGTATATGGATGGCGAACTCATCGATGGTTCATATGCTCGGCCAACTTATAGTTATGATTCTCAAGATAGGT
>JAOZKO010000338.1:0-1097 GCA_029935325.1 Bacteroidales bacterium | reverse complement strand
GTATTTCGCTAAGCCTGGTTATTTCCCGGAGATTTGTATAACCCCTTTATATCAGGATGGTATGTGGACTACTAGTTATCCTGCAAATGAGCCATATACTTTTTATGTAAGACATCGAGATTTGAGCTCTACATTTGAAGACCTAGCTGGAAACTATTCATCAATGTATACCTATACCAATGCATATGGAATTATTAGAAATGACTACTATAAAATTTATGGTCATATAGATGTGTATTATACATTAGAAAATGAAGATGGAGAAGAGCACCATTTAGAGTATTTTTATGTGCCACCGGTAGGTTCATGGGGTAATGCACCCAATACGAAGTAATACCATTATTAACCGCATCAATAATTGAGTTTTTGGGAGATTCCCTTTATTGAAACCACTTCATTTATTTGGAGTGGTTTTTTTTGTAATACCAATTGTTTAATGAAATTGGCCTTATGTCATTTCATTATTACACCATTTAAATTTCTATCACACATTTGGGAGTTTTTGGTATAATTATCCATCTGCAACAAATTCCCCAAACACGACAACAGCAAACCTACAGTCTTCATTCACTAAAAAGTGAGTAATTACATACAAGCCCTATAAATAAAGGAAAATAACTGATTTTATCTTGTTTTTTATGAGGATAAAAAATCTCAAATATCACCCTGTAGGGTGATTGACTGGCCTTATTATTAACAATATTTTAGCGCACATATAAAACCCAATAAATTAAAACCATAAGCATATTAAAACAAAAACAAATGAAAAAACAATTCTTTCTATTACTAATACTCGCTGCAATAATTGCAAATATAAATGCACAAACATTTACAGAAAAACCAATTTGGGATAATCAACGAATAACAGGGCAACAGAACCAAGTTGTATTGTTTGACTATGACGAAGATGGTGATGATGATGTGGTAAATTATGGTTCGACTAATGACTCAAGAATACTCATTAATATTAATGACAATGGTCAATTTACATCATCCTTTGTATTTCATGATTTTGGAAATGTTGTAAATAGCATAACTATTTTTGACTATGATCAAGATGGTGACGATGACTTAATAGCTGCAGAATCATCATTACA
>JAOZKO010000080.1 GCA_029935325.1 Bacteroidales bacterium | reverse complement strand
GAGTAAATATCAATTTGTGCAGGTAAATTTGTGCTTGAGTTTTTCTCTTCCAACATGGTAAAAGGAACCACTTGCGAAAATCGAAGATTATTATTTTGGTAAGTATTAAATACACCTTTCGAGAAGAATTCTGCATCATTCACACCAGTATAAACATTTTCACCTTTTTTACCCATAATAATTGCTGTGCCTGTATCTTGGCAGGTTGGCAATTGTCCTTCTGCTGATACTTCAGAATTACGTAAAAGTGTATATGCTACAAATTTATCATTATCAGTAGCCTCTGGATCATCAAGAATCTTAACAAGTTTGTTTAGATGTGCTGGGCGCAGATAAAAACTAACATCAGTCATTGCTTCCTCAGAAATTAATTCTAAGGCCTTGGGATCTACTTTTAGAATCTTTCTTCCATCAATTTCTATTGTTGAAACATAGTCTTTAGTAATCAATCGGTACTTCGTATCGTCCTTTTCTATGGGAAATGGCTCTTGGTATATAAAGTTGCTCATTTTAAGTTTGTGTTTTGTTAAAAAATAAGGTTGTAAAGGTAGAGAAAAATTGAAAAGCAAATTTAAAATATAAGCTTTAGTTTTATTTATAAGTACTCAGTAAAAATTATGATTTATTTCAGATACTAATTAGTGTCTGCAAGAAAACTATCAAATTTTACGAAATGAGAGATTTTGAATGAGATTTTAATTTTTTGAAACGAAGTGATACCTTTGTATCAGTGTTCCGACAGCTGTACGGAATGAGAAAGGTTAAAATATCGTCAAAAGATACATTTCTAATTTTGTAGAGTTTTCTTGCAGAAACTAATTATCCCTATTCTCAAAATCCTCCTTCTTTTTGGCGTCTATTCTTCTGAAAATCAAGAAAACAAGAAGAACAAGCATTATTAGAAAGAATAAGCCATCAATACTGAGTATTACTTTTGCAACGCTATCCATTTAGCTAAGTTTTACAGCTGTGCCATAAGCTAAAATTTCAGCTGCACCTTGCATTACCATTGCTGTTGTAAGTCGAATATTAATAATTGCATCAGCATTCAGCCTTTGTGCATCTTGCACCATTCTTTGCATGGCTTGCTCTCTTGATTCTGCTTGTAGCTTAGTATATTCGTCAATTTCTCCACCCACAATATTTTTCAATCCAGCAAAAATATCTCTGCCAATATTTCTTGCTCTCACAGTGCTGCCTCTTGCTACTCCTAATATTTCAGTAATCTCTCGATTGGGAATAAAATCTGTTGTTGTAATAATCATTTTGCTAGGCTTTAGTTATCTAATATGCTCGCAAATATAATGATTATTATTGATATTATTGAGTGATATCTTTTTTTGGAATTGTAATTTAAATATTTCTTAGCTACTGATTTTTATGACTTGCACTGGTACATACAATGTTTCCTTTGTGAAGATAGTGTATTTCATTTCTTTTAAAGTGCTGACCCTGAAAGGGTCAAATAATAATAGCCATGAGTAAAACTCATGGTATTTATTATTAGCATGGTAGTTTTGGCGTACATTTTTGTTTTTTCAACAAAAATTATGACAAAACATTAATTGGTAATATTTAGAATAATTTTATTCGGTAATATTATAGTTTGCAAAAGTCGTCAATCATAGCTTATATTATTAATATCAAAGAATCCGAATACCGTTTTCTTCAATTGCTATAATTCTTTTCTTATATAAGCCACCAATAGCTTTCTTAAAAGCTTTTTTGCTAATACCAAAAGTATCCCTGATATCATCGGCATCGCTTTTGTCGTGTAGGCCAATAAATTCCTCTTCTTTTAGTATCGATAATATTTTCTGAGAAACTTCATCAATAAACTCACCACCAGTTTTGGTTAAGCTAAGATCTATTTTGTCATCATCACGCATTTTTTGGATATATGCTATTCGCTTATCTCCAATTTTTATTTTCTCAAATACCTGATTTATATATATTAAGCCCCAATGTTCTTCATTAATTATGGCTTTATAACCCATATCTGTTTTATCGGTAATAATTATATCTACCTCTTCGCCAAGCTCATATATTGGTGGGTTTAGTGGCATAAATTGATCTAGTTTTGATGAGGCTGCAATTCTTTCTGATTCAGAATCTACATAGGCGAAAACCACATAAGTATTGCCTATAATCATTTTGTGCTGCTGCTCAAAGAAAGGGACAAATAGGTCTTTCATAAGACCCCAATCCATAAAAGCTCCAAACTTATTTACTTCAACAACTTCAAGAGCACCAAATTCACCAACTTGCATATATGGCTTCTCATTTGTAGCTATAATTCTATCCTCAGAATCGTTATATATAAATACTTCTACTTCGTCGTCTTCCTTAACACCATCAGGCATATATCGCTTTGGTAGTAGAATGTCACCAAGATTTTGGCCATCCAAATAGCATCCAAAATCAAGTATACGCATAACCCTTAGCCTAGCATTTTTCCCTAATTTAATTGTGTCGTTTTCCATGATGTTTATTCTTAGTTGATTTTTTTAACTTCTTCTTTGCCTACAATTGGGATTCCAAATGAAAGCATAAATACTGAATTTCTCGCTGAAGAATAGGCTTTTAGAGGTGCTAAAAAACCATGATAATATCGTAGTCCTATTCTTAAAGATGTTTTAGGTTTTTTTGGTGTAAGATAAAATTCTACCACTCCAGTAACTCCCACATCAAATATGTTAACATGCTTCTTTGCATCATTCTTAACAGAAATTTCATAATCGTCACTAGTTATTGCATCATACTTTAGTGTTGACTTATACAATAAACTAAATTGAGGACCAATTCCAAAATTCACATACTTAGTCTTGTATTTCAAAAAAATTGGTAATGTGAAATTTGTATTTTCAAAACTTATATTTTCAGAAACTATTCCTGTATCAATAATAGGGTAGTGGCTGTAATAATTATTAAGATTACTTGCTCCAGTAGGACTTTTAAAAGTCATATCTACCGAAATATTCCATTTGCTTTGTTTTAGATTGAAATCCATAAAGCCTCCTAATGCCCATGAGTAGAGGTTATTAGGGGTTTCCAGATTTGTGTAATTACTTTTAGCAATAGAAAAATTAATTCCTGATTGCATAAAATCATTGGAAAGTTTATCGCCAAAAATAAGAATCCACATTGCTTGAGACTGTACACCAATACTGATGAGTAGCATTAAACTAATTAAAATGGTCTTAAGCTTCATAATTTGTATCTTAATTGGATTTTAGTTCTAAAACTACAACATTTTCAACATGGTGTGTTTGTGGGAACATATCAATAGGCTGAATTTCTTTAATATCGTATTTCTCTTTAAGTATTTCTAAATCCCTAGCTTGAGTAGCGCTATTGCAGCTTACGTAAACAATACGATTTGCTTCAATTCTATTAAGAAGTTCCACAACTTTTGGATGCATTCCTGCTCTTGGTGGGTCGGTGATAATTACATCGGGCTTGCCATGTGTATCCACAAATAAATCGTCTAAAACCTTTACCATATCACCAGCAAAAAATTCAGTATTGCTGATACTATTTAATTCAGAATTTATCTTTGCATCTTCAATTGCCTCATCAACATACTCAATGCCAATTACTTTCTTGGCTTTAGATGCGATAAAGTTTGCAATGGTTCCAGTTCCGGTATATAAATCATAAACCAATTCGTTGCCAGTTAAATGAGCATAATCACGAGTTATTTTATATAAATTGTATGCTTGTTTATTATTGGTTTGGTAGAATGATTTTGGCCCAACCTTAAATTTCAGACCTTCCATTTCCTCCATCATATGATCTTTTCCAGCAAATAATTTTACCTCTTGGTCAGTAATGCTATCATTCTTCTTTTCATTAATAATATACATCAATGAAGTAATTTGAGGGAACAGTTCCTGAATGTGATTTAGCAAAGCTTCTCGTTTTTCCTCATCTTCATGATACAAAACTACAATAACCATAAGGTCTGAAGTTGATGCAGTTCGGATAATTAAATTCCGAAGAAAGCCCGTTTGCCTTCTAATATCAAAATAGTTTAATGAATTCTCATCAGCATATTTCTTAACTGCTAATCGGATTTCATTACTAGGTTCAGCTTGCAAATAGCAATGGTCAATATTTAATATCCTATCGAACATACCAGGGATATGAAAACCTAATGCATTCATATTTCGTTCTGAATAATCGATGTCTTTTGAAAATTCAGTTAGCCAAGCCAAGTTAGAGAAAGTATATTCCAGCTTATTACGATAGTAGTAATCATCTGGAGCGCCAATAATATCTTGCATGCTGGAAGTATCAATTTTACCAATTCTTTCCAATTGATCTTTTACTTGTTGTTGCTTGAATTTAATTTGCTCATCATAGGGGAGGTGTTGCCATTTGCAACCACCACAAACAGCAAAGTGACTACATTTTGGTTCAATGCGCAATTCCGATGATTTATGTATATGTGTTACTTTGGCTTCTAAATACGACTTTTTCTTTTTTACAACCTGCAAATCCACAATATCTCCTGGAGCTGCAAAAGGTATAAATATTACCTTATCGTCCACTTTAGCAATTGCTTTGCCTTCGCTTCCAGCAGCAATAATCTCTATATTCTCAAACTTTGGTAAATTACGTCTTCCTCTTCCCATGCTTATAATAATTTTTGCAAAGGTAAGTCAAAACCTCCCTTAACATTTCAAGAATTTAGCATTACCTTTGCATATCAAAATTTAGTAAAATTGTCAGAACAAAAGTCTCAAATAAAGCACTATAGCCTAAGTCGGGTATTGTCTAGTATTACATCAGTAATTGGTCGTGAATATAATAGGCCGTACTGGATTAAAGCAGAGATGATTAAGTTGAATTATTATAAAAAATCGAATCATTGTTATCCTGATTTAGTAGAAAAATCAAATGGAGTTATTAAAGCTCAAATCCGAGCTACTTTATGGTCAAATACTTTCTTTAGAATTAATGCAAATTTCGTAAAAAATACAGGTAAGCCTCTCAGTAACGGTATGAATATCTTGTTTTTGGCTCAAGTGAAGCATGATGTAATGCATGGCCTAACTCTTAATATTCTTGAAATAGATACTGACTATGAAATTGGGCAGCTGGCAAAGTCAAAAAATGATTGCATAGTTCGGCTTAAGAAATTAGGTTTTTTTGGACTGAATAAATCGCTACCTTTTCCTAAATTACCAAAGCGAATTGCAGTAATATCAGTGGATACTAGCAAAGGCTATCAAGATTTTGTAAATATTCTGAAGAATAATACTCGAGGATATCATTTCTTTCATATGCTTTTTCCGGCATTGCTACAGGGCGATGCTGCTGTGGATTCAATTATAGAGCAACTAGATAATATTAGAAAAGTAAAGCATCATTTTGATTTGGTGACAATTATTAGAGGAGGAGGAGGAGATGTTGGTTTGGCTTGCTACGATGAATACGATTTGGCTGTGGAAGTGGCTAGATTTCCAATTCCAGTTGTTAGTGGTATTGGGCATTCTACAAACGAAACAGTGGTGGAAATGGTAGCAAATTATAATCCCATTACGCCAACTGATTTGGCCTATTTCCTCCAACAACAGTTTGATAATAATGCAGTTGTTTTAAACGAATTTCAAACTAGTATATCTAGTATTGCAAAAACATATTTAAGAGAACAGAATTCGTTTTTGATGAATTTCGCAGCAATATTAAAAGGCAAAAGCGATAGGTATATTCAAAATGAAAAGCATGATTTGCAAAGATGCTATCAGAGTATTCGTCAGCAATCAGAATTTATACTCAAAAGCAATAGACAGAAGATAAGTAGTATTGTTAATATTATGCATATTAGTCCATTAAAGAGTTTAATTAGCAATCGGCAATCGGTTAAACATATTGAGGAAAAGATAGAATTATTAAAACCTGAGAATTTATTTAAAAAGGGATATAGTTTGAGTTTGCATAAAGGAAAACCTATAGCTGATATTTCGGAACTTAGTATTGGTGATATAGTTCAAACTAAAACCCTTACTGGAGAACTGGAAAGTAAAATTACAAAAATTATAAAAAAATGAGCAAAGAAAATCTAAAGTACGATGAAGCAATGACCGAGCTCGATAGCTTGGTTAAAGATATGGAGTATGGTGATATTTCAGTAGATGATTTATCAAAGAAAATAAAGCGCTCAGCAGTGCTTATTAAATTTTGCAAATCAAAACTTAAAAGTACAGAAGAAGATGTGGAAAGTATTTTGAAAGAAATGCATGAGAATGATTAAAATATTGCCAAAAGATACATTTCTAATTTTGCAGAGTTTTCTTGCAGGCACTCGTATTATTAATAGACTTTATTACGATTTTAAAAATTTATTATGTTTGATTTATGGTGTTTCGGATAGAGATTAATACAATAAATGCATTTTAGACTTATTACGCCAACCTGCCTGACTTTCATACTTTACAAAGAAAATTTTAAGGTCAGCTTGGCTTTCATATTTCACGAAAAAAATTTTAAACTGGGCTTGACTATCATATTTAGTAAAAAACCATAATCCGTTGTTTTGTCCGGCTTGACTATCGTAATCTACCTTATAAACTTTAAGGTCGCATTGACTTTCGTATTTTACAACAAAAATTTTTACATCAGCTTGGCTCTCATAATTTACAGAGTAAACCTTCTGAGCTTTAGCGCTTAGTGTAAATAAAATAATAAATCCTAGAAGTGATAATTGCTTAATCATATGCTAATTTTTCTCGTTTTGGTTATAGGCTCAAAAATAAGACTTTTATTTCATTTTTATAACACAGAATATTTACTTTTGCAATTCATTAATAAATATATTGTAAATGGAATTATTAGATGGAAAAAAGACCTCTGCAGCATTGAAAGATGATATTTCAATAGAGGTGGCTAAAATGATAGATGCCGATATTGAAGCACCACATCTTGCTGCTATTTTGGTAGGTGAAGATCCTGCAAGTCAGACTTATGTGGCTGCAAAAGAGAAGGCAAGTAAGGCTGTTGGTATTACTTCGTCAATTTATAATATGCCTACTTCAACTACAGAAAAGGAACTACTGAAGATGGTTGATTTTCTGAATAATGATGATGATGTAGATGGTTTCATAGTTCAGTTGCCATTGCCTGAGCATATTAATGAGCAGAAAATAATTGAAAGCATAAATCCGAATAAGGATGTTGATGGTTTCCACCCTGTAAATGTTGGTAAAATGGCATTGGGATTGGAATCATTTCTGCCCGCAACACCAAGTGGGATTTTGGAAATTCTTAAGTATTATAATATAAAAACCGAAGGCAAGCATTGTGTGGTTCTAGGTAGATCTAATATTGTTGGTTCTCCAATCAGTATTATGATGGGGCAGAAAAAGTACCCTGGGAATTCAACAGTGACTTTATGCCATAGTAGAACTGAAAATTTAGAAGAAATTACTGCATCAGCAGATATTCTTATTGTAGCAATTGGTAGTCCAGAGTTTGTAAAGAAAGATATGGTAAAGCCTGGTGCTGTGGTTATTGATGTTGGAATACATAGAGTGAAATCAAATGTCACTAAATCGGGATATAAGCTAAAAGGTGATGTGGAGTTTGAAGGAGTATCGCAAGTGGCAGCATATATTACACCAGTTCCTGGTGGCGTTGGTCCTATGACTATTGCTGGGCTTCTAGCCAATACTTTGAAAGCAGCAAAGATTAATCGTAAATTATAATATTCTGCAAATAAGGAAGATATATTTTGAAAGGTTTTGATCAAATAAATAAGCAAAGTTCAGGTTTGTTGGCTGAGGGAAAAGTATTGCCTTTAATGGAAGCTTTTTATACCGTACAAGGAGAAGGTTATAATACAGGAAAACCTTCGTATTTTGTAAGGATAGGAGGTTGTGATGTTGGCTGCCGATGGTGTGATGTTAAGGAATCGTGGAATGCATTATTGCATCCTGCCACTCCTACAGATGATATATTAGAGCAAGTGCTTGCCTGCAATGCTAAGGCAGTAGTTGTTACTGGTGGTGAGCCAATGAATTATAATATGAATTACTTTACAGCAGAGCTAAAAAAACATAGCTTTCAAACTTTTGTGGAAACATCAGGTTCATCGCCTTTAACAGGTCAATGGGATTGGATTTGTCTGTCGCCAAAGAAGAATAAACCACCACTGAAGGAAGCATTGGATATAGCCTCAGAATTGAAAGTGATAATTGAAACAGAGGAGGATTTTCTTTGGGCTGAAGAAATGGCATCAAAGGTTAATAATAATAGCCACTTATATCTTCAGCCAGAATGGAGTAAGGCAGATGATATGATGCAGAAGATTGTTGACTATGCCCTTGAAAATCCTAAATGGAAAATCTCAATTCAGAGTCATAAATATATGAGAATACCATAGGTATTACTTGTTCTTGAAAATAATAGACTTCAATCGTTATAAAGTCTAATCTAACATCATTCACATATTTTTAATACTCCGCTAATGTTTTATATAAATCACACAGTCAGGCAATTCCGGCTTTATGCAATAATGTATAATTTCACAAAATCAACACTTTACGTCTTGGCGTCTTTGCGAGAAACAAAAACTCAACGAACTATTGATATTTTAATACATAATAATTAATGCAATCTTTACCCAAATCAATAATAATAAGCGGTACTGGCAGAAATGTTGGGAAAACCACATTGTCGTGCCGATTGATTGGTAAATATAAAGAAGAAAGGCCTTTGGGAATTAAAATCTCTCCACATAAACACCCAATAGGAGAAGGCGATATTGTAATTTGTAAAAATGTCAATTATATAATTTTACAAGAAACACAATTAAATACAGGAAAAGATAGTTCTAGAATGCTAGTGGCAGGGGCGGAGAAGGTGTTTTTTGTAATGGCTGAAGACAAATACCTGATTGATGCTATGAATGTATTAGAAGGCATTATTGACTTTTCAAGTCGAATGATTATTGAATCAGCAGCTTTGCGTAGGTATGTAAAACCTGAAAAATTTATTCTTGTTTATAACAACGAGAATCCTTCTTCAAAACCAAAAAATATGGATTTGGAAGAACTTGTTGATTTGCGATTGAGGTATGATGGCAATAGCTATATTTTGGATGAAATAAAAGTACAGTTCAGCTAATTAATTGATAATTTTGCACTATGATAGAATATTCTCCATGTAAGATAAATTTAGGATTAGAAATTATTGACAAGCGTTCTGATGGCTATCATAATATTGAGAGTGTTTTCTATCCTGTGCCTTTATTCGATATTATTGAGATTAATAGAAATAATTCTAAAGACTTCAATTATACCCAAAGTGGATTTATTGTAGATACAGATATTGAAAACAATTTATTGTATAAAGCATGGAACTTAATTCAGTCTAAATACAATATTGGAGGTATTGATGTGCATTTGCATAAGCAGATACCGATGGGAGCTGGCTTAGGTGGTGGTTCCTCCAATGCGGTGACACTTATAAGGATGCTAATTAAGGAATTCAAATTAGATGTTTTGCCTGATGAATTTCATCATATTGCCAAAAGTTTGGGTTCTGATTGCCCGTTTTTTATAGATAATAAGCCAGTATTTGTGTTTAATACAGGAACAGATTTTAGAGATATTGATTTTAGTTTAAAAGATTATTATTTGGTAATAGTAAAGGCTCCAATTTCTGTTTCTACTCAGCAGGCTTATGAGGGTGTGCAGCCAAAGTTCTCTGAATTTAATTTACTAAATATTAGTCAGTTGCCTATAAAAGAATGGGAGAGGAATATTGTAAATAGGTTTGAGGAACATATTTTTAAAATATATCCAGAGCTTCAAAAAATTAAAGATAAGCTATTGCAAATGGGTGCCCAATATTCAGCAATGAGTGGCAGTGGTTCTGCTATTTATGGTATTTTCAAGGAGCAACCAAAGCCGTTAGATTTTCCTGTTGATTATTTTGTTTGGGATTCTATTATTTGAGACCAAATATAGAATAAGCAATCAATTCTTCAACCATCCTTTTTGAACACTTCAACAGCAATTACATTTATATGAATAATTGACATTCACTACATCAAGAGTAATGTATGAAATATAGAATTGATTTAATTTAAGTTGAAAGATGGTTTATTTTAATACTCCGTTAATGTTTTATATAAATCACACAGTCAGGCGATTACGGTTTTCTGCAATAATCTATAATAATCATAAAATCAACACTTTGCGCCTTTGCGTCTTTGCGAGAAACAAAAACTCAACGAACT
>JAOZKO010000337.1 GCA_029935325.1 Bacteroidales bacterium | reverse complement strand
CTTGGTAATGGACACCTTAGTAGCAGATTTTAATAGAAATACTAAATTATATATTGGTATTAATTCCAAATTGCCGCATAAAATAATCACTATCGATCAAAAAGCTATTGGGCGTACACCTCGCTCTAATCCTGCTACTTATACTAAGGTTTTTGATAAAATCCGTATATTATTTGCTAGATTGCCAGAGGCTAAAGCCATGAGATTAAAGAGTTCGCATTTCTCATTTAATACAGTTGGTGGTAGGTGCGAAGCCTGCGAAGGTGCAGGTTATAAAACAATAGGGATGCATTTTATTGGTAATGTAGAAATTAAATGCGATGTATGTAATGGTAAGCGATTTCAAGATAATGTTTTGGCCATAAAATATAATGGCAAAAATATAAAGCAAGTGCTAGATTTAAGAATAGAAGATGCGGTTGTTTTTTTTGAAGGACAAAAACAGATTTATAATATGCTCAAAGGCATGCATGATTTAGGACTTGGTTATATTACCTTGGGACAGCGTGCAACAAGCCTGTCGGGAGGAGAGGCTCAACGAGTAAAGCTGGCGTCAGAAATGATAAAAGACACGAAGCAGCAGGCCTTATATATACTTGATGAACCAAGTACGGGCTTGCATTCTTACGATGTAGAAATATTATTGAAATCGGTATATAAACTTATTAAAAATGGGCATACGGTAATTATTATTGAGCATCATGAAGATATTATAAAAAGTGCACAGCATATTATAGAATTGGGAAAAGGGAGTGGTAAATATGGTGGCGAAAAAATTTATGAGGGTAATTTGGATGGACTGCTTGCTACAGATAGCCTTACGTCTAAAGTATTGAATGGAGAGTTGATAGGGAGTAATATTGCCCTGAATAAAAATAATAGAGATTCAAATATTAATTTTTATGGTGTAACTACCAATAATCTCAAAAATATTGATATTAGCATTCCAAGAAATAAGTTTAATATCTTTACAGGTATTTCTGGTAGTGGAAAATCATCAATGGCTTTTGATACTATATTTAAGACTGGTCGTGATGCTTACCTAGAAACTTTCCCTATGTATTTACGCTCTCGTTTGGATCATAATTCTGAGGCTAAATACGATTCTTTTTCTGGGCTTACTGCTTGTATAAGTATTGAGCATAAAAAGAGTAGGGCTACATTGCGTTCTACCCTCAGCACTTATACGGGTATTTATGATTTGTACCGCTTATTATACTCTCGTATTTCTGTAAATGCCAATAAAGAATTCTGTAATTGTGAGTCAGGATTATTTTCTTTTAATAGGCAGGAGGGAGCTTGTGTACAATGCAATGGATTAGGCGAAATAACCATGCCCGATGCTAGTGTTTTTATCGATAAGCCTAAACTAGGAATTCTAAATGGAGCTATATTTGAGAATAAAATTGCTAAATTCTATGTTGATAAAAATGGTCAGTATTATTGGACTTTAAAGGCACTTTGTAATAAAATTAACATAGATATTGATGAGCCGTGGGATAGTCTCTCGCAGTATGAAAAGAATATTGTTTTGTTTGGAGATAATACTCATTTACTGAATGTAGAATGGAAATATGAACGAAAAGGAAATTCTGGTTCTCATAAGTTTGATGGATATTGGGCAGGGCTTTCAAATTTGATTCTTGATGAGTATAATCGTAAGAAAAATGATAAAAGAGCTTATGGTTTTATTCCTATAATGAAGCAGCAGATGTGCAGCTCTTGTGTTGGTAAAAGGTTGAACCCATTAGTATTGTCATATAAAATACGTGGTCTTAATATATCTCAATTATCAAATATAGGTATTAATGAAACGAAGGTGCTTTTGCTTAAATGGAAAAGTAGTTTTGAAGATAATATGCTGGCTATTTCTAGGGATATTCTTAATGAGCTAATAACAAAATTAGAAGTATTAATAGATTTAGACTTGGGATATTTGCAGTTAAATAGAAATCTGAATAGCCTTTCGGGTGGCGAAATGCAGCGTGTGAGTTTGGCAAGTAGCCTCGGCGCTGGCATGACGGATGTTACATATATTTTTGATGAGCCAAGCCGAGCATTGCATCCAAAAAATAGGCTACGAATTATTGAAAAAATAAAGCAATTATGTGAAAATGGTAATACAGTTATTGCTGTAGAGCATAGCCCTGAATTTATTTCTGCTGCTGACAATGTATTTGAGTTTGGCCCCAATGCAGGGCTTAATGGCGGAAATATTGTGAAATTGAGTAATGGGGAAAATAATAATAAACCTATTGTTATTTCGCGAAAAAAGAAAATAATAGATTCTTATGATTTGCTTATAAAATCAGCTTTTGCTAATAATCTAAAATATATTGACATCTCAATTCCTATAAATGCTATTGTTGGTATTCATGGTGTTTCTGGTAGTGGTAAATCTTCACTTATTAGAGATGTTATTTATAAGTCGTATTTGGCACAGAAACCTACAAACTGTAAATCAATTGATGGTTTAGATAGTTTTGTAAGTTGCAATTATATTACTTCCGAGTTTGCAGACAGTACATCAAATCAGAGTGTGGGTTCTTTTCTTAAAATCCTTGACGGTATTCGTAGGCTATTTGCTAAGTCAGAAAAAGCAATAATTGATAAACGTAAGGTGAATTATTTTTCAAATAGTGGAGTAGGGAAATGTAATAATTGCAACGGAAATGGAGAGATTAATATTCGTATGGATTTTATTAGCGATGTGGATGAATTATGCCCCGAATGTGGTGGTAGTGGATATAAAGCTGAGGTTCTAAAGTATTATTTTAAAGAAAAAAATATTTCTGAAATCCTGAATTATACAGTAGAAAAGGCTTATGCTTTTTTTATGGATAATGAGCAAATATCTGATAAACTAAAAATGCTAATGGATCTAGGATTAGGATATTTACCATTATCACAAAAGCTTAAAAAATTATCATTGGGCGAAATTCAACGATTAAAACTTTCCTTTAATATTATGTATTATAGTAAAGATAAATCTATATTTCTTTTGGATGAGCCAAGCAAGGGATTAAGTGATAAAGATATACAATATCTATTTAATATTCTGGATAAGTTACTATTGCAAGGTCATAGCATTATTATGGTTGAGCATAATACTTTGGTATTAGATAACTGTGATTATAAAATTGAACTTGG
>JAOZKO010000336.1 GCA_029935325.1 Bacteroidales bacterium | reverse complement strand
GCAGTTGTTTTATCGAAATTAAGGCTAGACAATTGATATTTAATAAAAGCATCGAAAGAGGATTCTATTAATTCAATAATATAGTCATTATCAATATGCTTGCTAGCAAAGGGAGTAAAAGAAGCCAAATAGCGGTTTGGGAAATCTTGCTTATAAATCCTATCTAATACATCATGAAAATTAAGATTATATTCCTTTGCAAATTTCTGATATAAATCTTTAGGCATATCATTATGCAAAAAATCAATTAACAACCTTTTACCAATATACGCTCCACTACCCTCATCACCAAGCATATATCCTAATGAATTGATTTTATCATCAAAATCTATCCCATTATATACTGCCGCATTGCTTCCTGTACCTAGGATACAAGCAATACCTCTATCTCTTCCAAAAAGAGCTCTAGCCGAAGCTAGCAAATCATTTGACACTTCTACTTTGGCATTAGCAAAAACTCTGCATAATGCATTATTTACAATAGTACATTTATCATTATTTGAGCAACCAGCCCCATAGAAATATAGCTCATCGGTTTTACTTATTACTATTTCTGGAATAGATTTATTTATCAAGTCAACTATCTGGTTTTCATCCATAAAATACGGATTAATACCTGTACAAAAAAGCTCTTGTTGTGAACCATCATCCTTCAAAAACATCCAATGTGTTTTGGTGGATCCACTATCTGCAATTAAGATATTTGACTTTTCTTTTTTCACTTTCTATAGATTAATTTCAAGTCCTTCTTTCCCCAAAATCACATTATCGAAATATGGTTTTGCTTCTTTTTCAAAATCACTGACATCAGTATATCTTGAAGAAAAATGACCCAAGAGGAGCTTCTTTACTCCTGCTTTATTGGCAATCATTGCTGCTTGCTGTGCTGTGGAATGCTTCTTATCTTTTGCATCTTCTTTATTCTCATTCAAGAAAGTAGATTCATGATAAAGTAGTCCTACATTTTTGACCCAATTAGCTAAGTCCTCAAAATATACTGTATCGCTACAGTATGCATAGGAAATAATATCTTTCTCAGGTTCTGTAATATCTTTGTTTTTAAAAACATTCCCCAAATCATCAATATAATCCTCACCCTGCTTTATTTTCACAAACCATTCAACCGGAATTTTATTGGATTTTACAAACTGCTTTTTAATATTTAAAAGGTCCTTAGCCTTCTCGAACATATATCCATAGGTCTCAATACTATGCTTTAAGGGGAATGAATATACACTAAAATACTTGTTTTCAAGTATCTTCACCTTTGTGTTGCCAGAAACAACTACAAATTCTATGGGATACTTAATCTTTGTTTTGCTGAGGCTATATATCGACTTAATTATTTGTTCTAATCCTTCGGGACCATATATTGTTAGTGGCTTTACTCTATCTAATAAATGCATACTTGAAATAAGCCCTGGTAATCCAAATAAGTGATCACCATGAAAATGACTAATAAAAATACAAGAAATATTATGAATTTTCTTCTTATACTTTTTTAGCTGAAATTGAGTTCCTTCACCACAGTCGAAAAGCAAAGAATGCCCATCTATTTCTAATAAATGAGCACTCAAATTTCTATTTTTAGCAGGCAAAGCTGCACTTGTTCCTAATATGCTTAGTTTTACAGGCATTTACTTTATTATCATACGCTTACGCAAAGTAGATTTTCCATTCGACAATTCATAAATATATATTCCACTTGCTAGATTATCTCTATTAAGTTGAATTGTATTCTTTCCTTTACTAGCTGATTGGCTAATATTTACCACACAATTTCCAACTATATCATATACCTTAAACTCTAAATTATCAGCCTTTGGCATAAAATAATTTATTGTAGTACTCTGACTAAATGGATTTGGTTGATTCTGATAAACATGAAACTCTGAAGTTTTGTTAATATCGATTCCTGCAAAGGAAGCATCTAAAACCACAAAGTCATAACTCATGGTAAAAGGTAATGCTGTACCTAGAGCATTTACTGCCACAACAATTGAAAGAATATAATTTCCAGCTTCACCAACAGTCGGTGTTCCTTGAATAATAATACAACCAAAAGTATCACCAGGCCAGTAATCTGACGCGGAATTAGAAAGCCACGACAGTGATGCAGGCATTCCTGTAACACTTAATATCCCAGCACTATCGATAGGTATAACAGCTCCATTATAATTTGTATCAGCAGGAATTCTAACATGAATAACCTGAGAATAAGCCTGAGTTTCAACAGCATCGCTAAGTCCTTGGGCAGTATCAGGGCTTGTTAACGAAATACCAGAGAAAGGCACTGGAGTACATTGTGCGCTAAGGTTTTGAAAGCCGATAAAGGCAATAAATGTGAAAAGTAAAAGTAATTGCTTCATAGTATAGATTTAAGATTATGCTTTGTTTTAATTCTATTGCAAAAGTAATAAAAAATGTATTCTATTTTAACCTTAAATCTGTAAAGGTATTTATATAATCATTGGGATGCTCTATTAATTCTTTAGGTTTTATTAACAGTGAAATATGATTTTCATTGAATCAAAATTGTATATTCGCAGCCTTAAATTTAATGCTAATATATTATGACAAAAACACTACTATTAAGCCTTATATTATTTGTATTTAGCTTTATTTCATATTCACAAGATGGATCAAATATTGCAAAAAAACAACTTAACTCCAAGGTATATAACGAATGGAAGAATATTTCGAATCAGCAAGTATCTGATAATGGAAACTGGATTTCGTATGAAATAAACCCCCAAAAGGGCGATGGTTATCTTTATCTTTATAGCATTGAGACTGCGACACTTGACTCTATAGCTAGAGGATCAAATGCTAGTTTCTCCCCTGCTTCCGATTTTCTGATTTTCCAGATTGAAATACAATATGATACCTTACGGAATTTGAAGCTTAAGAAAACGCCTAAAAAGAAAATCCCTAAAGATAGTTTAGGAATTTGGATATTTGAAAATGACAGTATTATAAAAATAGCCAATGCAGTAAAATACGAAATTACGCAGCGAAATAATGCTTGGATAACTTATGTTGATAAAAGTAAAAAGAAAGCAGCACCAAAAGCGGAAGCAAAAAAGAGTTGGCTATTCTTTAAAAAGAAAACTGCAGAAAAACCCAAGAAAAAGATAAAACAAGAAGGTG
>JAOZKO010000335.1:938-3162 GCA_029935325.1 Bacteroidales bacterium | reverse complement strand
ATTAAGCTCCTTAGCATGGTTTACATAATTCCTTCCGATACATATTATTTTCATACTACTTGTTTTTTTAAATTATAAGGCTTATATCCCATTAATACTACTTCTTTTGAATAATTTTTAGCACATTTAAGCTGCCATTAAAAACATTAAAATCTACATACTCGCTAATGCCAGGCACTATTGCAGAATGCGAAAATTGCCAAAAAACCCAGTTTGATTGTGGTGGCTCAGTTCTCTTTAATCGTGATATCCATAGTGAATATTCTTTAAAATCATTAGTTTTAAAATATTTACGATAGAATACTTGATTAATGTATAATACTGGTTTCATTTTATAATGTGATTCCATAAGTCTTAAACAGCTCAATACTGCATTGCGATATTCGTCCTTTGATATTAAACTTTCCTGCTCCACATCAAGCATTGGTGGTAAATCTCCTTTGCTAAGATTCACTGATTCAAAAAAGTTTTCCATTTGTAGCTCCACGCTAACATTAGGATTAAAAAAGTGATAGGCTCCTCTTATAAAGTTATGCTTTTTGGAATTCTTCCAATTCTTAGCGAACGTATTATCTTTCCAATCTATTGATTCTGTAGCTTTTATATATACAAAATCTATTTTATTATAACGAAATCGAAATTCTTCCAAAAGCTTCCAATTAATTTCGCCTTGATGCCTTGATATATCAATACCAAAAACCTCACCCTTTGGAACATTAACACCAGAATAAAGATTTGTTGTTTTATTGGACGAGGGAACTGGCTTTTTCTTTTTCAAGCTCAATAACTCATGATATACTTTTCTGCTATAATATATAGATTGTTTCTGAAAAATAAATAAAAGAGAGAACAGCAGTAAAAGAATTGATATCGTAATAATGATCCAACTTCTTATTTTAAGACTTTTATTTTTTTTTCTCTTTTTATTCATATTGCAAATTAATTGCCCTTATTAAAGTCTTTTAATTTTATTTCAGTAAGTACTTTCTTAGTATAAGCAGGAAAATCAGCATTCATCATCCAATTATAATAATTAGGCTCTTTTTTGAATATGTCAGTAACCTTTTTACCTTTATGCTTTCCAAAATTAAAAACTATTGCATCATTCTCATCGAAAATTATCTGACCAGCTAAATCAACATTTCGCGAAAAAGTAGCAAAATTTGCTAGCTCCTTAATATCATTAACCACTGGAAATGATTGATTCCCTTTATTATCTTCATAAGGAATTTCTTTATAGCGCTCTAGTTGAGCCATAAAAACATCATATGTAGCCTGCACATCGGCCATGGCTGTATGTGCATTCTCTAGCTTTTTATTTAAATAAAACTTAGAAGCAGCACTTAATGATCGCTGTTCCATTTTCATAAAAATGGTTTGCACATCAATAAGTTTTCTGTTTTTCATTTCAAAATTCACATCTGCTCTAAGAAATTCTTCAACTAGTAGCGGTACATCAAAACGATTAGAGTTATAACCAGCAAGATCGCTATTGTCTATAAATTGCAGTAGTTCAGAAGTATACTCTTTAAAAGTAGGCATGTCTTTTACATCCTCATCAAATATTCCATGAATATTAGAAGTTTGACGTGGTATCTTAATTCCAGGATTAATTCTTTGCTCCAATCTATGCTCACTTCCATCCGGCATAATTTTTAATGCTCCTATTTCAACAATTCTATCTCTGGCAGCATTAATTCCCGTGGTTTCTAAATCAAAAAATACTAATGGTTTTCCGAGATTTAGCTTCATATTGGTCTGAGTTTAATAATTAAATATAATTTCTTTCTATTGTAGTGTAAAAGTATAATAATATAAGATTGATTCAATTGTTTTTTCAATCAATTATGCACAAAACTACTAAGTTTTTATTGATAAAAAATAATGTACTTTTGCCATATGACATTTGATGATTTTAATTTCCACGAAGGGATATCTGACGCCCTATATTATACAGGTTTTAAAAAGCCTACACCTATTCAAGAACAAGCAATTCCAAAGATAATGGAAGGCATTGATTTATTGGCTACTGCGCAAACAGGCACAGGAAAAACGGCAGCATTTATGCTACCAGTATTAAATAAACTTGCTGAAAATCCTTGCAATAATATTGACACCTTAGTGGTAGTCCCTACTCGTGAGTTGGCATTGCAGATAGATCAAGAAATACAAGCTTTCTCATATTATGCCGATGCTTCAAGTATTGCTATTTATGGTGGTGGTG
>JAOZKO010000335.1:0-928 GCA_029935325.1 Bacteroidales bacterium | reverse complement strand
GATGGAAATGAGTTTAACGACCAGCGTGCTGCCATTAAAAATGGTGTAAATATAATTGTTGCCACACCAGGCAAACTTATATCTCATTTGAATATGGGATATGTAGATTTATCAAATCTAAAGCATTTTATTCTGGACGAAGCAGATAGAATGCTAGATATGGGATTTATGGAAGATCTTAATAAAATCATGAAGCATCTTCCAGAAAAACGCCAGAATTTAATGTTTAGCGCTACAATGCCATCTGACATAAACAAGTTAGCTGCTAAGATGCTTCATAATCATTTTGAGATTAAAATTGCTATTTCGAAGCCTGCCGCAGGTGTAAAGCAGTCTAAATATGAGGTGTTTGATACTCAGAAAATACCTTTAATAATTGATATTATAAATGAAAGAAAAGATTATAATAGTATTCTAATTTTTACTTCAACAAAAAAGAAAGTATCAGAAGTTAGCAGAGCCCTTACTCGCAGCAAAGTGCCTGCAAAGGCTATCTCTTCCGATTTCGATCAAAAAGAGCGAGAGGCTGTATTGCTGTCTTTTAGAAGCAAGAAAACAAAAGTACTTGTGGCTACTGATGTTCTAAGTCGTGGAATAGATATTAAAGATATTAATTTGGTGATTAATTATGATGTACCAAATGATGCTGAGGATTATGTACATAGAATTGGACGTACGGCACGTGCCGAAACCAAGGGCGAGGCAATTACTTTAGTAAATAAAGATGACGAATATAAAATGGTTCGCATCGAAAGACTTATTGAGCGAAAGGTTGATATGATTGATCTTGATAAATCTATTGGCGATGCGCCTAATTTTAAGACTGATAAGAAAGGGCAATCAGGAGGAAAAGGATCCTTCGGTAAAAACTCAGGAAGAAAATCCTCCAACGCTAAAGCTTCCGGAGGACAAGGAAAAAGGAAACATG
>JAOZKO010000334.1:501-3172 GCA_029935325.1 Bacteroidales bacterium | reverse complement strand
ATAACTATTTCTAACCCTACGGCCGATTTTTGCGGTTGAGGGAGGGTCAAACAGCGGATTCCACGTAGTGATTGCTGTTGGATATGTTATAAACACGAGGCTGGCGTGAGTTTTTGTTCAGCGTAGGAATGAGGGCAGTACAAAAACCATGACAGACGATGCCCGACTGATCGCAGGCCGCTCTAACAATAAGCAACGGATAGATTTTAATGTGCTTTTTTCAAGCTTATTAAAATATATGGTAGTTGCGGATGAGTCCTGATGATAAGCAAAACATAAAATCATTACAAACTTGCTTAAGCAACCTTCGGCTGAAGAATACTAGCTTCTGTTTTCTGATTAGGTTTGGAAGGATTTTTGTTGCTGAAGATGGACGAATTCCTTATTACCAAGTCTAAATCTTCTATTTTACTACTAATCAGCTCAATCGTATATACCAATTAGCCAGCGTATCATAACTACATTTAATATCAATACCACACCATATGACACAATTATACCTAATAAGGTTTTAAGGGCATAAATAGCCATAACAGGCACTTAAATTCAGGTATTATTTGAGCAATATATTCCCACTGCACTCAATAATTTGTGAAAGAGGATAAAGAATGGTAATCAGATTTGTAAAAGCCGTATTTTTATACCGAATAAATCATGAATACTACCAGATGACAGAAGAGAATATAGTTGTTAAAAAATGGATTGATGAAGCAAAGACTGAGCTTGATAAATTTGTTAAAGATGCGATAGATAACAAAGGTAAAATCCATATCAATGCTCCTGTAGGGACTGGTAAAACAAGCTATGCTATTGATATTATTAAAAAGTATCAAGATGAATACCAATTTCTTTTACTCGAACCTCAAATTAGTATATCTGAACAAGTCAAAGCTAAAATGATTAAAGATAATGTTCAGGTATTTGTTTATAACAGTAATACTCGAAATGAATTAGCTTTATGGGAAATTAAGAATCACATGCACTGGGATAAAACCTACATCTCAACAATTGATAGTGCATGGAGATTATTTGAGGATGGTAAACTCGATCCTGATAAGACAATTGTAATTATTGATGAATCACATTCATTCCTCCAAAGTGCTAGAAAAGATTTTGATAAAACTGTAAGGGCTATTCTAACTTCAGGCTGCCCAGTAATTGGGTTTACGGCAACAATATCAAACTGGGTCTTGGATTATGTTTTTCAAATACAAAAGTATATTATAATTGATGCTACTGATATATCAAATAAAATAATAGTTCCATTTGAGTTAAAACAGATCCCATCCACAATAGCTCAGGTTACTGAAAGTGAGGGCTATACCAAAACTGTTATTTTCACAGAAAACAAGAAAGAACAACTGAAAATAAAAGAGGCGATTCATGAAAGAATGCCATCTTTAAGAGTAATCGTTTTCAATGCTGACACTCGTGAAAAAGAAGAGAAAATAGCTTGGGCATATCTGATGAAAAACGATAAACTTCCACAAGGCACAAACGTTGCTATTATTAATATGGTCGCACAAGCAGGTATTAACATTAATGATACTGATATTGAAAAGGTTTGGCTTGTTGATAAATTTGACCCCCTTGGATTTCAACAGTATCTTGGAAGATGTAGGTACTACAAAGGAGAATTTGATTTTCTGTATCTTAATTATGGGGAGTCTAAAACTGATTGGAAAAACCCTAAGAATTTAGAACAATGGCTTGACGGTATGCAACAGGATCTTGATAAACTTGATCCAGAGCATATTTCAACATTGCGTAATATTGAACCTTCATTAAAAGAACTTTATGCTGAAAAACTTGATGGTTCAGGGTATGAATTAAATAGATGTATGGCAGCAAGTAAGATATTCAGTAAATTTAGAGAACTGCATGGAGAAAAACTAATTGATTTTCTTAAAAATGTTGCTCCTAATCTTGAATTTGAAGATAATCATGAATATGCTGATATTATTATTGATAATCATGCACAAACAAAAGCAGGAGAAAGAAAGAAACATAGGGATAACTTATTCAAGTTAGTTCAAATGAATGCCTCATACCTTACCGATTTGATACAATTTATTACATCAGATTGGAAGCATGAAGATGCTATTGATATTATAAATGATTCAACACTTGATAAGAAAGAAGCTAAAAGAGATAAATTACTGTATGTACCAAAAACAAGGGTAAAGAGCTTACTTCAAACCATTGAAACTTCAAAAAAAGCTGGTGATTCCTCACTTGTACGTGTTTTACTTGCGGCAAAGTATTATAAAAGTAGTGGCAAAGATTTAAAAGTACTCAATAATATACTTAACACACTATCTATTAGTACTATAAAAAATCACCTTGATGCTCATAAATTCTTTGATAATGATTATGCTAATGAACCTCTACTTAAAAATGTGCTTGATGACTTACGGATAGAAATAGGACTTTCAGAAACTCGAACTGAATGGAAAAAACTAATTAATACATATATTACAAGTCATCTTGGAATAAGTAAACACCATATTGACATTGGCACTCTTGTTAACAAGGTATTCAATTATTGTTTAATGATGAAGAATGTTAAAGTACAAGTTAGTGGGATTAGAAAAAACAGGTTGATTTTAGTAAGTGTTGTTGACAATTATAATGATTATCGAAAGGGTAAGAAAATGGATAAATTATTTGA
>JAOZKO010000334.1:0-491 GCA_029935325.1 Bacteroidales bacterium | reverse complement strand
AATTGCGTACAAATACTGTCTTAGAGCATGTTCTAGAGCATATCAGCACTAAATATATAGTGAAAATTGGATTAATTTACATAATGGCGTTTTTCACTATTTTACGCTTATTGGTCGTATAATTGTATGAAGTAAAAATATTCTCGTTGGTAGTCTTCAGGGTCATCAATAATTAACTGTTGAGCGTAACCAGGGTAATATATCTCATCCATCAGTTCCCGAAATGGTTGCTCCCATTTTTGTAGTACATCCATCGACTGTGCTGAATCTGTAACTAAACCTGCTATAAACATAAGTATTGCCAATCGGCGCATTGGGCTTTATTTTGGTAATCGCCATACCTGATTAATAAAAATTAGGCTGGACCTACAGCTATGCTAGGTGGTGGCGCTGCTCGATATTAATAGATAAAGACGTGTATATCAAGCAAGAGCAGGGCTATCCGACCAAGCATTGATATTGGTTCAGTAGTATGTCGAGCTTTCGTTTTT
>JAOZKO010000333.1 GCA_029935325.1 Bacteroidales bacterium | reverse complement strand
TTAACGATAAGCGAAGTATACCTCACGCATTCTATCAAGATGCTGTTTCACATACGAAGCATTTAATCGATCTCGATTTAAATAATAACTCGTAACTTCAAAATCATTAATAGGCGTAATACCCCCATTAGGGTTAAGCGTATTTGTACCATCTTCACGGCTAACAGTAGAGCGAAGTGCATAGGTAAAATCATTTTTACCCTTAATCTGAAAATAATCTGCTTTATAAAGCTTACGTGTTGTTAAAGGGATACTTATCTTAGCCCCCACAAATTTATCTTCTACATCTTGATACATAAAGGCTATGGATACATCATTGAAATAACGCTTAAACTCAAGTGTATATCCTGTATCTTGATGCCAATATTTTCCATACGTAGCTTCAATAAAAAAGTCATAAGGGGCATAAAAATAGCGATACGTCCCTAAATAAACCTGACGCTGCTCTTCTAGCTCATCTACAGTATTTTCATATACACCTAAACGAACACGCAGCGCATGTTCTCCTGATGTTGTAGTAAAATCTGTCTGATTCATTGCCCCAATATAATCTGCTTGATAAATACCCGCAGAGAGTGTATTTAAAATTGATTTATAATGCAGTGTTTGATGTGCCATAGCATTCACAAGACGAGAATCCAAACGATCTTCAAACATCTCATAATAACGCTTACCCTCATCAAAATTTTCACTATGACTTAATGGTATTTCTGCCATAGCTGAGATAATTAAACCATCATAAATTGTAGCATAGAGGTTAGCTCGAAGAGAAAGTAGATAATCAAACACACCTACTTCAGTTCCTACTGCAGTAGCAAGTCCAGGTGAAAGTTCAAGACGAGGAATAAAAAAGCTACTATTTTGTTTCTCACTTATATACTTAACATCGCTATCATCAAAACTTCTACTAAAATTAAGATGTGTTTTTAGAGTACTTACATGTAAGGCAGTAGGATTTTCTAAAAATTGATGATATTCTTGAATATTTCCATTAATAGTTAATGTTTCAAGATTACTTTTAAGTAAGCTTACAGAGAAATTTTCATACTCATAATCATCACTAGCAATGACACCAAGAACATAGCCCAAAGCATCCAAATCATTTTTATCAAAAATATTATTTTCACACCTTACATGTAAGGTTTTTTCATATGATCCTACACGAATATTTTCAAATCCAAAATTAATTAAAGTTCTTTGCAGATCAAAAAGCGTTCGCGTTTCTGGTATTTTTAGCTCTACTTTTTTTACCTGTTTTTCTATTTTATCAGTCTCTAGTGCAAATTCACTATTTTTTACTTTAGAGGTGCTTTGAGATGTAGGCGCAGAAGATACAGTATCGTTTAACAGAGGAATCGTAAGGTTAATAGCAATACTTGTACTCCCTCCATCTGTCATATTTGAAGCAATAAGTGTACTCAGACCTACAGGACTTTCCCAGCTTTTTGGTAACTCAAGACGAAGACCAACATGCTGTTCAACAGTATCATCTTCAGCCATAAGATACAACCAAGGCAAAGCTTGAACTTCTAAGCCACCAAAAACACCATCCATACGTTTAGTTCTTCCTTCGGGTACATTACTATTTCCATATCCCAAAGATGCACGAACAAACCAAAACTCTTTATCAATAACGGCATACATATTGTCATAATTATTTGCAGCACCCCCAATATCTTGAGCACCAATAGCAAAATCAGGCAAATATTTATGATGATAAGGTAACTGTATTTTAGCATTAGCAGAAAGATCACGGATATAACCACGTGCCTCAGTTAATCGACCTTGAATTTCCACATAGGGTAAAAAACCAATACCAAAAATATAATCTTCTTCATAGCTATAATCACGATCATAATCATAGCCTCGTAAATGATTATCAAATTGATTATTAAATTGAAGTACCGCATCACCTTGAGTAAGGGTCTGAGCATTAGGAGTATTAATCAGTCCGGTAAAGCCTTGCATGGACATAGTATTAGAAAAAGAATCCGCTAATAGATGAGTTGCGAGTAAAACGCTTGTAATTACTATACGCATGCAAAACCTTAATGAGGAGTTTGGAAAGATGGAGTATTTACATGCAAGAAGAGCTCTTACATGTAATAATAATTAATTACCGCCTACACTACCGGTAATTGGTTCTTCAGGTTCAGGTTGTTCCGGGGGTACTATCAAACCATCTTCAATAGCAGCAGCTGATTCATCAAGGTGTGATGTTGCTTCCTCAGGAGAAACAACTTCCATTTGAGACTCAGGATCTGTTTCAACAACAGCTTCAACAACATTTTCAGAAACAGTCGTCACTTCTTCTTGTGTCATATCCGAAATAGCAGTTTCAGCTGTTACTTCCTGATTAAGTTCAACAATAACCTCATCTGTAATTGTTACGCCATTATCTGGGTTACCATCAGAATCCAATGAAAGTAAGAGCGAAGCAATTTGATTAGCATCAGCATTATCAGTCTCTCCACGTGGAACACCAACAAGATCTTGAGGTGTAAAAATATAATCTGCCGTTGGCTCCATGGTTCCTAAATCAATATTTCCTACTGAAAATGAAACCGATGAACCAGACGGACATGCCCCAAAGCCACCATCAGCAGCTGTCACACCAGAAACACCACCACATGACCAACTAATACCTGCTACAGCTGAATCAATAAATATTCCATTATAGCCAACTTCCTCTGTAGTACTTGAACTTGAACTACCACAACCTGTTAATAAACCCATAGACACTAAAAACGCTGCTAATATACTAGACTGCTTTAACATAGTCTCTCCTTTTGTAATCTCAAAATTTTTCACCATTTTAGCATTTCTATTATTTTAATTGTCTTAAAAAAAACAAATTCTAATAATGTAAAATTTTGGTAGCTGATGCAATTGTTAGAGAATCTGCTAAAATGACGTTTCAGCTTGAAAATAAGCAACTTAGCATATAAAATACACAAAATGAGTTAATATGAGATTATCTTTATTTGAAATAGAAACAATAGTTAAATTGAAAAATCAATATTTTGGGAAACCTTCTACAATATATCTATTTGGAAGTAGAATAGATGATAGTAAGAAAGGTGGAGATATTGATTTGTATATAGAATTAGATAAGCAAAATAATAAAGTCTATAATCAAAAAAGTCAATTCTTATCAGAATTGAAAACTATAATAGG
>JAOZKO010000332.1 GCA_029935325.1 Bacteroidales bacterium | reverse complement strand
CGAGACTGAAAATAAGATTAAAGACGAAACAAAAGCAACTATCCGTAGTATTCCTTTGGATTACCAAGATTCTGAAGAGGGCGTTTGTGTATTCTCGGGCAAGCCTTCTAAAGGTAGGGTTGTATTTGCAAAAGCATATTAATATTTATATTCAATAGCTCCGTCCTTTAGGCCGGAGCTATGAATTGACAAAATTAACAAAAGGTTTTATTATATAATTGAACCTTTTTTTATTTCATAAATTATGGATCCACGACTAAAAGCATTTGAGCGATTATTGAATATTATGGATGACCTTCGCAAGGGTTGCCCATGGGATATGAAGCAAACTTTAGAAAGCTTGCGTTACTTAACTATTGAAGAAACTTATGAATTGTCAGATGCAATTCTTAAAGGTGATATACAAGGTGTGAAAGAAGAGGTTGGGGATATAATGCTACATCTTATTTTTTATGCTAAAATAGGAAGTGAGAAGGGTGCTTTTGATATAACGGATGTTCTTAATGGCATTAGCGAAAAACTTATTCATCGTCATCCTCATATTTATGGTGACACCAAAGTTGTTGATGCCGAAGAGGTAAAACGCAATTGGGAAAAGCTAAAGCTAAAGGAAGGTAAAAAATCTGTCCTTGGAGGAGTTCCAGATTCCATGGCGCCGCTTATTAAGGCTATCCGAATTCAAGAAAAAGTAAAAGGTGTTGGTTTTGATTGGGAAAAGCCTGAGCAAGTTTGGGAGAAAGTTGAAGAGGAAATTAGTGAGTTGAGAGAAGAGGTTAAGTTGGGTAAATCACAAGACAGAATAGAAGGTGAGTTTGGCGATTTGTTATTCTCTTTGGTAAATTATGGTAGATTTATTGGTGTTAATCCAGACGAAGCTATAGAGAAAACCAATCGAAAATTTATTAAGCGTTTTCAATACTTGGAGCAAGCCTCTGCAAAAGCAGGTAAAACAATTGACGAGATGAGCCTTTCTGAAATGGATGTGTATTGGGAAGAGGCTAAGAAGTTTGAGTAATATTTCAAAATTTTATTATTTACATTTTTAAACTATCTTCGCTTTTGTAACTAATACCAATAAATATAATGCGCATATCCTTATTACTCCTTTCTTTCCTTATTATTATAAATGGATTCTCTCAGGATAATTCGGCTGATACAATTACTAATTGTAGAGTTGACGCAAAATATTTTAAAGAATTAGCCACTGATTTTCCTTCATTAATTATCAGCCCTGTAAAGTGGAGTGGGGGCGAATGGATTGCGGCGGGAGCAGTATTGGGTGCTGGAGCTTTTTTATATACCCAGGATAAAGCCATAGCTGAGTTTTGGCAGAATAATAGAACTGAAGCTTTAGATGAAGTAGATAAGTATTTCTTCGACCCTTATGGAAAGATGTATTATACGGCTCCTTTAATGGGCGGTTTGTATTTATATGGAGCTTTTGCCAAGGATAATAAGAGCAAGAGAGTAGCTATGGATTTTGTGCAGGCAACATTATACTCGAGTATAGTCGTTACTCTTATTAAGCATGTTGGCCACCGCCATCGTCCTTATCAAACCGATCCTTTGAATCCTTATTTATGGGATGGCCCAATCACAGATGATTGGCATCATACAAGTTTTCCTTCTGGACATACAATTACCGCATTTACTTTTGCAGCAGTGGTTGGTACTCATTATAAGGAAACGATTTGGGTGCCTGTTGTTGCATATAGTTTAGCAGTATTAGAAGGTGCTTCGCGTATGTACTCTAACAAACATTGGAGTACAGATGTGCTTATTGGTGGAGCTTTGGGCTACGCTATTGGTACTTTTGTGGTGAATAGAAATCAGTATAGACTTAAGGCAATGCCAATTGTAAGTTCTAATTATATGGGTATTGGTTTTTCTTACGGACTTTAATTGGTATTGCATTGGAACTATATTCTTAAAAAGGTCCGTTCATACAGACCGAAAGCTCGGAAAACCCCTTCTTTCCGAGCTTAAATTACCAAAAACTATATAAAGCGAGATAAAAAAAGGTCCGTTATTACGGACTATTTAGCATTTTAAAAACTCACGCTTTATTATCAGCAATCAAAGGTAATGAAAAAAACAAATACTGCCTTGAAATAGGGAATATTTCTCTTTTGCCTTCGGAAACATGGGGTTTTCCGAGAGTTTGGTCCGTTATTACGGACTTTTTGTTATATCGAGCGTACAAACAGTGCAGGAACATTTTTTATTTGTATGTATTCTTGTTGCTCTTGCAAGTTCAAAAGCGCTCTGTTAAATAGGCTATATTTTCATAAATACACTTCTTATGGTACTAATAGCTTGTGCCTCAGTGGGTGAAGGCGCAAGAGCTATGTATCACCATCAACTCCTTCATCTTTTCTCGTGTTGTTTCTAATGGATCTTATTATTGATATTAGATTGTTCAATTATATCCTTTCAATAAATTCTGTTTTTAACCACTCAAAAGCTTCTTTCTGATTATATGATATACCAGGCCTTAATAAAGCTTCCATATCCCCTGTAAAAGCTATATCATTTTCTTTCTCTTCGATGTTTAATAGAAACTCTTTTTTACTTGGCGGTCTATTTCCTGTCGCAAAAGTTGTATATTCTTTAAAGCACTGTATTATTTCATCAAAGTTCAATTCCATATGTAGTCGGGCATAGTTCAAATCAAACAAATCTCGTCCTTTACTTCTTTGGTAAAGTGCTCTCAGTTTTGTTCCCAATAGTTCATTAATGCTATATGTTCTTATTGCTGTTTTCCCTGAAAACCATTCAGTTTCAACTTCAAAAGGAAAATCCACCCAGTCCAATACATTAAAATGCTCTTTGCAGTTAATCTCTAATTTTAACCGTAATCGTATTTCTTCGTATTCAGATGTAAAACGATATAATGCTTTAGCACCGTGACCTTTTACTTGTGTTTTTCTTGGTTCTTCAAAAAAGGTAATAACTTCTTTGAGTCGTTCCATTATAGGTTTAATAGGTCCAGCTTTAATTTGAACTAAGTCAATATCCTCTGAATATCGGGGAGCAGGATTTAGATATAATTTGTGCAAAGCCGTCCCACCTCTAAAGGCGAGATTTTCTCTTAAAAAACCATCAGAGAAAATTTCCACCAAAGTTCTGGAAATAATTAAATCCTGCTCAACCTGTGCAAACTCTCTCCATGGAGCATAT
>JAOZKO010000331.1 GCA_029935325.1 Bacteroidales bacterium | reverse complement strand
ATTATCCAATATCAGCCAATCTTCTAGGTCCCATTGCCTTTACTTCATCGGGCACATGTTCTGCAAAAAGTTTGAAATTCTCGATATAGCGTGCAACAAGTGCATCATATTTACGCCAATAGTCTTTCTTATTGCCCCAAGCATTTGATGGTTCGAAAACCTCCTCAGGAACTCCTGGGCAGCTTAGTGGAATATCAAAACCGAATAATTTATCCTTACGGAACTCGATATCATCAAGTTTGCCTTCCATAGCAGCATTGAGCATAGCTCGTGTATGGCGAATAGAAATACGTTTTCCAACACCAAATTTACCACCTACCCAGCCAGTATTTACTAGCCAGATATTTGCTCCTGATCGGCTAGCTTTTTGACGTAATAAATTAGCATAAAAATACGGGTGATGAACCATAAATGGCGCTCCGAAACAAGCTGAGAAAGTAATCTCTGGCTCAATTCCTAGTCCTAGCTCAGTACCAGCAATCTTGGAAGTATAACCACTAATAAAGTGATAAATAGCTTGGTTCATATCCAACTTAGCAATTGGAGGCATTACGCCCTGTGCATCGGCAGTAAGAAAAATAATATTCTTAGGTTGTGCCTTTACCATTTTCTCAGGAACGGCATTTGGAATAAATTCCATAGGATACGAAAGGCGAGTATTCTCTGTTAGGCTCTCATCATCCAAATCAATTTGGCGAGAAGCCAGGTCAAAGATTACGTTCTCCAATATAGTTCCAAACTTATATGTACAAGCGTGGATTTCTGGCTCTGCCTCTTCCGATAATCTAATGGCCTTGGCATAACATCCTGCTTCGTAATTAAATACTTCCTGATCACTCCAACCATGCTCATCATCACCAATTAAGCGGCGCTTAGGATCAGCAGATAGAGTTGTTTTTCCTGTTCCACTCAATCCAAAGAAAAGAGCTACATCATTTTTATCTCCCACATTTGCAGAGCAATGCATCGACATTACATCCTGTAGTGGCATAAGATAATTCATAATAGTAAAAATGGATTTTTTAACTTCACCAGCGTATTCGCTACCAGCAATAATTGCTAGCTTTTGAGCAAAATTAATTACAATTGCTGTTTCGCTTAATGTTCCATCTATACGAGGATCAACCTTAAATTTAGGGCTAACCATAACTGTAAAGTCTGGAACAAACTGCTTAAGCTTTGCCAAATCATTTTCGCAAAGGAGCATATTCCTAGCAAAATGTGAAGTCCATGCCTTGTCCGTAATAACACGTACTGGCAGACGGTATTCCTCAGCTGCTCCAGCATATAAATCTTGAACAAAAAGTTCTTCTCCTTGCCAAAAAGCTTGTAAACGAGAGAATAAACCAGCGAATTTCTCAGGAGTCATTGGTCGATTATATTCACCCCAATCAATTAAATCTTCTGAGCTTTCCTCTTTTACAAAATACTTATCGTTGGCTGCTCTTGCAGTCCATTTTCCTGTATTTACTTGAAAAGCACCACCATTTACTAATTTACCTTCTCCTCTAAATACTGCTTCTTCTACCAAAGCAGGAGTAGGAAGATTCCAATAAACGGTATCTAAATGTACCAGCCCATGATTCCTTAAACCATAATCTGATTTAAAGCTTGTGGCATGTTTTATGGCCGGTGTATCGAATGCTAAATACTTCATAATTCCTTGTTTTTAGATTAATTCCAATCACGAACTAACTTACGTTCACCAATATAAAGTTCATTTGGTGACTTTGGATCTACAGCCCATTTTATACGTTCAATACCTTCGTTGATATCTTTGATAGAACCACAAAAGCTTAAACGCAAATAACCTTCCATACCAAACTCTACACCTGGCATTGCTAATACTCTAACTTTATCCAATAATAATTTTGAAAGCTTTGTTGAGTCTTTCTCGTATGCGCTAAAGTCAACAAAACAATAAAAAGTACCATCAGGCTCAATTAAATGAACACCATCAAATGCTTTCAGTTGCTGAACCATTACTTTGCGATTATTCTCTAGAGTATTACGCAAGCTTTCAATACTAGATTGAACACCAGTAATAGCTCCAATAGCTGCTTTTTGCAAAAGAATAGAAGGTCCAGATGTTTGATGACCTTGAATATTTGCCATTATATATATCAAATTTTTATTGGCAACTGCCCAACCTATTCTAAATCCAGTCATAGCATATGCCTTTGATACGCCATTGATAACAATTAGCTTGCTATTCTCTGTAAAATCAGAAACGTAATCAAATACATTTACCGCCTTTACTCCATTATAAGTAAGTAGGTGGTAAATATCATCCATTATTAAATAAATGCCTTTTTCTTCACAGAACTCCACAATCTCCTTAATAAAAGAAGCTGGGTAAACTGCTCCTGAAGGATTATTAGGGCTGTTAATAATAATAGCCTTAGTATAAGAAGTTACATTTGGTAAAATATCACTCATTCGAGGAGTAAAAGTTCCATCTTCAGGAATGACAGGTACTGGTACAGCACCACATAATTTCACCATTTCAGTATACGAAACCCAATAAGGTACAGGGAAAATTACTTCATCTTGAGGATCAAGAATTGCTTGTAAAGCTACCATAAGGGCTTGCTTTGCTCCACTGGAAGCGATAATGTTTTCTGGCTCAACTTTGCGACGATAATGCTCCATTGTATACCTAATAATGGCTTTTTTCATATCTATGCTGCCATCTACTGGTGCATATCTTACTTCACCACTATTCAAATGTGATGCTATTGCTGTAATTGCATCAATTGGGGCTTTGCTTTTTGGCTCGCCACCTCCAAGGTGTATTACTGGCTCTCCTTTTGCTTTTAAAACAGCAAAAGTTTGGTTTAGTTTTAAAGTTACCGACTCACCTATTGATCGGCCTATCAGACTAGTACTCATATCATTGTGTTTTGGTTGTTTAAATAATCTATGTCTTAACAATCTAATGTTATAAGAAAAACATCAAAAGTAGGTTTTATTCTTTTAAACTCTACAAAAATACGTACCTAAAGGGTATTTATATTGTTTCTAAACAGTGTTAATTTGTTGACCCGATAGCTATGGATTGTTGATTTGATAGTTGGACTTTAAAGATAGCAGGGTAAACTCATACTTTGCTTTATCAAATTTCAAAATCAATCCTCCGACCATTTTCTAGTTTAAATTATACAAAAGCAATCCCAATTATTCGGAAAATGGCCACCTCCTTCTCCA
>JAOZKO010000079.1 GCA_029935325.1 Bacteroidales bacterium | reverse complement strand
ATTGCACTTAAACTAAAAATAAATGATAATAGTAAAAGGTATATTAGTCTTATTTTCATATGTTTAAAAATTTAATATCTATATCTTAATTCTCTGATTAGTTATATATTAGATTAACTCATCCATAACAGCATCTAGGAGTTGTGTATTTGACCAACCAAACTCTCGAGCCATTTGAGGCACTATGCTTTGGGCCGACATTCCTGGAATTGTATTTGCTTCAAGGAAGATATAATCATCGCCATTGAAAATAAAATCCATTCGTGCTACGCCTTTGAAATTTAGTTTTTTATAAAGGTAAACAGATGTTGTCCTAATTACCTTAGCAATATTTTCATCAATTTTAGCAGGAATAATTTCATCTACCAAAGCCTCAGTATATTTAGCTTCAAAATCAAAAAACTCTGTCTTGCTAACTACCTCACAAAGTGGAAAAACCACCATTTGACCTTTTGTTTTTAATAGTCCACAGGTAAGCTCTCTTCCTTGAAAAAACGCCTCTACCAAAACTTCATTATCCTCAGCAAATGCCTTATCTATTGCTGCTTGCAAATCCTCTTCCTTTTTAACTTTGGACATCCCGATAGACGACCCACCAGAATTTGGTTTAACAAAACAGGGCAAACCTACTTCTGACAAAACATATTGAATATCAATATTCTCACCTTTAATTAGGTGTACCGATGGCATTGTATTTACCTTTAGCGATTTTACAATATAATTGCAATACGCTTTATTGAAAGTAAGCGCCGATACAGTTGAATCACTTGAGCTTACTGGAATATTTAGCATCTCGAAATAAGCCTGCAAGCGACCATTTTCACCGGGATCGCCATGAATAATATTATATACAGCAGCAAATAGAATTTTCTTGTCTTTAATTTGAATACTAAAATCATTTTTGTCAATAGGAAACTGCTCTCCTTCAAGTTCACAATACCACCTTTTAAGCTCGATAATTATTTTATAAGCATGGTATTTCTCAGGATTCAAATTATCCATAACAAAGCTAGCACTCTTAAGCGAAATAACGCTTTCTCCAGAATATCCTCCACAAACAATAGCAATATTTTTCTTCATAAATTTAGTCTAATCCTATGTTTTTAACAGTTGCGCTAAGATATATATTTTATTGATGTTGATATGGTGGTTTTTAAAAATATATTTCGCTATTAATTAACAACCTTAAATATTTATTGTTGCACTTTTAATATGCCTCCTGACTCAGTCAAATTCAAGCTTTTATTGTCTTTAATATTGAAAATAATAATCCCAAAAAACAATTTCCCAAATGAAAACAATAAAGACCTATTTTTGAAGTTCAATAAGTATTGAATATTTTTATTTCAAAAAACACAATCAATCAGCAAATAGTTTATGCTAGATATACTTAAAAACAAGAAGTTATATATTCACTTAGCCATTCTTATTGGCCTAAGTATTTTTATTTTGGTAGCAACAGTGTTTTCGCTTAAAAGCTTTACTCGCCATGGAGAGGAAATAACTGTTCCTGATTTTACAGGTTTTTATTATGAAGAGATTAAAAGTCAGGCGGAGTTTAGCAAATTTAGATTTGCTATTATCGATTCAATATACGATGCTACTAAAGAAAAAGGCAGCATAGTTTCGCAGGATCCAAGTGCCGAATCAATGGTAAAAGAAGGAAGGCATATATACTTAACTGTGGTTGCAGTGAATCCAGAAATGGTTGGAATGCCAAACTTAATTGACCTTAGTTTGCGTAATGCAAGTAGCATACTCGAAACCTATGGACTGAAAATAAATAAACTAAGCTATGTGCCCGATATTGCAAAGAATGCTGTTGTGGAACAAAAATATAGAGGAGAACAGATATACCCAGAAACTGAAATTATAAAAGGTGCAGGTATTGAATTAGTATTGGGATTAGGTGCGCAAAAGGAATTAATACAAGTGCCGATGCTTATTGGCTTAACAAGGAAACAAGCCATTGATGAATTGCATTTGGCTTCATTAAATATTGGGGAAGAATATTTTGAAGAAGGTGATGACACTACCACTGTTAGGATTTACAGGCAAGTACCTAATTTTAGTAAAATAGCAACGGTAAAAATGGGCCATAAAATTGAGCTCTATTATAAGTCTGATGATAATTTTGATTTTGAACAATACCTCAAAACCATAAAACCATCCAATAAAATGGTATTAACAGACTCCATTGAAACTACTAACCAAGAAGAACCTATAGACTAAGATGCAAATAATCAAATATTTTCTTATTATTTTATTGACATGGAGTGTTTCTGCGATTTCGGCACAGGAAGTCCTTACGGGCTTGAGCAGAAATCCTGTATTAAAAAATGCTCCCATTGATAAAACTACAATCTCATCAAACCAAAAAGGCGGGCAAATTGAAATAAAGTTACCAATGCTTGAGGACTTTTCTATTCCCACTTTTTATCCTAACAAAAAATATTGGGCATCAAAAAGCGTGTTTATTAATCGCTCTTATGCTGTAAATCCTCCCTCTATTGGAGTTGCAACCTTTGATGCTATGAACGATACCGGAGCAGTATATAGCCATATGGGCTCTTTCTCATCAGTTGCAGATACATTAACTACTAACAATATCCGCCTCGATAGTTCCTTTGGTTCTATTCAAGCAGCATTAAACCCTGCCGATTCTGTTTATCTAAGTTTCTTTGTTCAGCCTCAGGGAAAAGGAGCTTCACCTTTAGAAGGAGATTCTTTGGTTTTACAATTTTATAATCCTACAAACAGCCAGTGGAATAGCGTCTGGAATATTGATGGAATGTCATTGGATACATTTCGTGTTAAATACGACACAAGCTTCTTGCAGATAATGATTCCAATTACCAATCCTGATTATTTTACATCAGATTTTAAATTCAGATTTTATAATTATGCACGAATCCCATCAGCTGATAAACCTAGTTGGCGTTCAGGATTACATAGTCATTGGAATTTAGATTATGTGGTATTAGATGCCAATAGAAGCATTAATGATACATCATATAATGATATGGCAATTCAAACATATCAAACTACTTTACTTAATGATTTTCAGTCGATGCCATGGAATCAATACCAAGCGGCAAGTTCGGCTATGATGAATTATGGTTTAGGAGTTAATTATAAAAATATGGATGATATTTCTGGACAGAAAAATGTAAATCAATATTTTTATATCTATGATCTTTGGACCAAAACCATAGCATTTGAGCCAAAACCAAACCCTAGTGCTGTCAACATAAGCTCACAAGCATATAAAACATTTATACCTATATATTCAGCTACTGCTAATGATCCCGCCTATATTTTCAGCACAACAGCACCAGAATACCCTGAGTTTAGAGTATTCTATAGCATATATACTAACACTCCTCCTCCTGATATTATTTCATCTAACGATACCGTTTCTTTTTATCAGAATTTTTATAACTACCTATCCTATGATGATGGAGTAGCAGAAGCAGGCTATGGACTTTCCACTCCGGGAGGCAGACTAGCGTATAAGTTTACTCTTAATGTTGCTGACACTCTACAGTCTATTCAAATGTATTTCAATCAAACATTAGGAAATGCAAATCAACAGTATTTCTATCTTACAGTTTGGGATGATAATAATGGTACTCCTGGAAATATAATTTATGAAAAATCAGGACTTAGACCAGAATTCGAAAATAGTCTTTTTAAATATTACACCTATGTATTAGATAATCCCCTAGCTGTTTCTGGAACTTTTTATGTAGGTTGGAGACAAACAACAAAGGACAACCTTAATGTAGGTTTTGACTTTAGCAATATACAGTCTGATAAAATATTTGTAAATGTTACAGGCAATTGGTATAATACAGGCTATAAAGGTAGCTTGATGATTAGGCCAATATTAGGTCAGGAGCAAAATGCTCATGTTGGCGTAAAGGATGTAATTGTAAAAGAACAAAATCAAGCTAGTTTTAAAATATATCCAAACCCAAATGACGGTACTTTTGTTAATCTCGCATTGGAGGGCGTTAGTAATAGTTCTGATGCAAAAATTAGCATTATAAATCTTCAGGGGCAAATTATTCACCAACAAGATTATAATACTAAGCTTAACACAAATTCCTTTAGCCCAGGGATATATTTTATAAGAGTTTACGATAGTTCTGCTAAGCTTAACCTTATTCAAAAACTAATTATTAGCCGATGAGTTCTGACAATAGTACCTTTCAAATAGATAATGATAGCAATCAAGAGGAGCTTTATGAGCACTATAAATTTGAAGTAGATAAGGGTCAACAACTACTGCGTATTGATAAGTATTTAATGGGTAAAATTGAAAGAATTACCCGTAATAAACTTCAAAATGCAATAAAGGCAGGAACGGTATTAGTTAATGATAAAGAGGTAAAATCAAATTATAAAGTTAAGCCTGATGATAAAATTCGCATTGTGCTTTCCACTCCACCCAAGGAGGTAAAAATAGTTCCACAAGACATTCCACTTAATATTATTTACGAAGATGAAGATATTATTGTAGTAAATAAAGTTGCAGGAATGGTGGTGCATCCTGGTTATAATAATTATGATGGAACCTTACTTAATGCATTAAGTTTTCATTTGACAGATGAAGGTGCGGAAGAGCCTATTGTACCTTATTTGGTTCATCGGATTGACAAAGACACATCAGGAGTACTACTGATTGCAAAAACAGAAATGGCGCAATCAAAGTTAGCACTTCAGTTTTTTGAGCATAGTATTGAGCGTAAATATATAGCCCTTGCTTGGGGTGATTTTAAGGAAGATGAAGGAACTGTTGAAGGCTATATTGGTAGAAGCTTAAAAGACCGCAGAGTAATGACTGTTTTTCCAGAGGGAGAATTTGGTAAATCAGCAATTACACATTATAAAGTATTGGAGAAATTAGGTTATGTAAGCTTAATACAATGCCAATTAGAAACAGGAAGAACACACCAAATAAGAGCTCATATGCGCCATATTGGGCATCCGCTTTTTAATGATAATACCTATGGAGGTAGTTCCATAATAAAAGGTACTACTTTTACTAAATATCGACAATTTGTAGATAACTGTTTTAAGATAATTCCTAGGCAATCACTTCATGCTAAATCTTTAGGTTTTATTCACCCCGGCACTGACGAATATATTTTCTTCGATTCAGAACTACCTGAAGATATGCAGAAAGTAATTGAAAAATGGCGTGGGTATATTTCGTAGTTTGGAGTTTGAAGTTTGTAAGTAACTATTTAGCAGCTTTATGAAAAATCAACTTCCTTTTTGTTTTACCCCTTATCCCTAAAGGGAGTCAAAAATGAATTTGATTTTTTTATTATATGTTATTAAAATTAAATAGATAATTAGTTACGTTCGCAGTTCAATGTTTGGAATTCAACACACTAACACACTAACACATCAACACCCTAACACACAAAACACCAACCTATCCTAAATCTCGTATTTTAGAAAGCAAGCTCATATTCAATATCTCAATATGCTTGCCTCTTACATTCACTATTCCATCGCGACGAAATTCCGATAATATCCTAATAACATTCTCTGGCGTCATATCAATCATCTCTGCCATTTCTTTACGCGATATTGGTAAATCGAAAGACGTAGATCCAAAATATTTATCGGCAAAATCTACCAACAGCATAGCTATACGACCTCTTAGATTTTTGCTATTGATAGCGTATGTATGACGAATAATCTCATCAGATATATTACTAATATACTTAAGAATATCAAGGGAGAATTGCCCATTCATTTGAACCATTTTGCGCATACTCTCAATATCAATTCTACAAACTACACTATCTACCAAAGCGGTAACAGTATATTCATAACTATCTTTAGAAAATACCGACAACAGTCCAACGAAATCAAGTGGGCGAGCAATACTTACAATCTGCTCCTTACCATTTTTACCTATTTTCTGAAACTTTACAAGCCCTTCAACTAAATATACAAACTCCCGAATTGGGTCACCAGATTTATTTACAATAGCTCCTTTTTTAACAGCAGTTGTTTGCTTGTTTCGGTGAATAAAATCAAGCTCCTCCTGATTCAATTTATCAAATAAATGAGACCGAAACTGACAATTTTTACATGATTGACTTAAATCCATAATATATGTTTTGTACAAAAGTAGGGTAATTTATTCTATTGAGTGATTTTTTTATTTTTTATTTTGCAAATAATATTGCAATTAAGAATTGAGAATTGTAATTTATATCAACATTAATACTGATAATTATTACAAAAAGTACTCATTATGTATTAGATAGGAGCAATAAAATGTAAATAAAAGTGAGACTCCCCATTAGCATTAACTGCCCATTCCATTCTGGCAACGGCATCGTAATATGAGACGAAATCGAGCCCAATACCTGCAGAATACAAAAAAGTATTTGGCAAAACATTTGTAGGGCTATTAAATTGTGTATTACTTACAATTCCAATATCGCTAAATAAGTTCAAATAGAAAGCAAAAGGTATGGTGTTAAACTTAGAAGATTTCATCCAATTTAGCTTTACAACCCTTTTAGGAATCACAGCATATTTAATATTTGCTTTTCCAACCAAATAATTTTGCCCATTAACCACATAATACTCATAACCTCTAACAAAGTCACGCCCAAAACCCAGGCCTCTTTCCAATAAATATGGCTGGAAGTTAGGGCTCGACATTTTGGCAATCAAACCTCCAGCTATATACCATTTCGGATTTAATTCAATATATTTGCGTGAAGTAGATTTAAAACTTAAAACATCTAAGTCATTATCAAATACTCCCAATCCATACTTTATAATTTCAAAATCGACATAATAACCATTCAATGGATAGGGTTTATAGTCTCGGTGATCAAGCTTTAGCTTATAATAAAGCCCAAAATACTGCAAATCTGTTTGAGCATTTGGAGTGTACTCTGGATTAAATTGTAAAAGAGTATCGGCAAACTGCCAATGCCTATATCGCAATTGAATTAAATGTGTAAGATGATGCCTTGGACGATACTGTACTTGAAAACTACTTAACCAATCCTGCTCAATAGGCTCGTCTTCTGTTTTCAAGAAAACCTGCTTATCATATTCAGTTATTGCATTTACCTCATGACTCATTGTAAAAATACTCTGGAAGCCAATTCCAATAGTTTTCTTTTTATTGATATAAGGCATCTCATATGCAAAACCTAACTTCTGATTATAACCAAGCATAAATAGGAGCTTCATAGTCTCCCCTCTACCTCGCATATTATTATGTGTGAGTAAAATTCCGGCACTAGCTCTTTCTAAATTCTTAGTTTCAAGCCAGGTATTAAAATTACGCTCATCAATATCTACCTGAGGAATAGGCCATAAATACCATCGCTCGGTTACTTTTATTATTATGGTTCTCTGAAATTGGTTGTCCTTAAAACTAATCTCTGCTGTATGAAATAGAGATGTATTTACTAAATTGTCAGCACTTTGCTTTTGCAAATCTTGCCATTGGCTATCCTGCAATGTATCTCCCAAAGCAAAAACCAATTCTCTTAAGATAATCTGACTTTTAGTTTTGTCATTCCCCTCTACTACAATACTATGCACAACAAAGCTTTGGCTCATTGCACTTTGAGCAAAACTAAAAACAACAAATAATATTAGGTATTTATATATCTTATGCAATGCCTTAAATATTTAGATATTTCATTAAACTATCAAATCTCTCGTCCATTTCTTCGTCTTCATTTGCAAATATGGTTGTCTTTATACGATAATCATATCTTTCTAATGTCTGCAATATCCCATTAATATTTACTTTATTTATCTTAAGAGTAAGTTCTAAAAGAGTGCTATTAGGTACCGAGTAAATATATGAACTCAGTATTTTAGCATCATTAGATTCTACAATCTGAGCAAGCTCACCTAAGCTATAGTCATGCTCACTAATTTCTAATACAATTACACCTCCCGGCTGATTAATTGCCGACATTTGAGCTAATTGCTGAATCAAATCTGTTAATACCACAACTCCTAAATAGTGCATATTCTTATCAACTACTGGCATTAAAGTCAGCTTTTGAACAGCAATTTCCTTAATCACATCATACAAATGCTGGGAGTCGAATACATAGGGATTCTGCGAAGAAAGCGTATAATTACCTATGGCAGCCTCAGGATCATTCAATGTAAAAATATCATCATCAGAAATTAAACCCAATAATAATTCATTATTTACAATTGGTAAATGCTTCACTTTGAACTCCTCCATCAAGCTAAGTGCTTCTAAACCTGTATCACTTGTCATTAATGGACTTACTCCATTTGAAATTAATTCTTTGGCAAACATAATTTAGTTTAATCTATAGTCGATTTTTGTAAATTTGCAACAAATATACAACTAATGACAAAGCTAAGTGTAAATATAAATAAAATTGCTACAATTCGCAATGCAAGAGGTGGCAATTTACCAAATGTACTCAAGGCAGCCTTAGACTGCGAGCGATTTGGAGCTCAAGGAATTACTGTACATCCACGACCTGACGAAAGACATATTAGGTATCAAGATGTATATGATATTAAAGGTAAAATTCACACTGAATTTAATATCGAAGGCAATCCAATACCACAGTTTAATAAGCTGGTATTAGACGTGAAACCAGAGCAAGTAACTCTTGTTCCTGATGGTCCAGATGTGCTTACCTCCAATGCCGGTTGGGATACTAAAATCCATAAGGCATATTTGCAGGAAATTATTGCAATGTTTAAAGAAGCCGGTATTAGAACCTCAATCTTTGTGGATGCTAATGAGGAAATGATTTTCCATGCCAAAGAAACAGGAACCGACAGAGTGGAGCTATATACCGAAAGCTATGCCGATTTATTTCCTACTAACCCAAAGGAGGCAATTAAACCATTTATTCTAGCAGCCGATGCAGCTGTTTCATTAGGTATAGGACTAAATGCTGGCCATGATTTGGATTTAGAGAATCTAAAATATTTTTCTCAAAACATTAATGGTCTTCTCGAAGTTTCTATAGGTCATGCTCTAATTTCAGATGCACTGTATTATGGACTTGAAAATACTGTTATGATGTATAAACGCTTGCTTTAAAATTAGGTTATTCCTCAGCAGGAATATAATGCTAAAGATAAAGAAGTTGCCACAGATTCACAGATTAAAGAAAATAATTAACAATGATTTTCACAGAAAAACAAACGTAGTTTGTTTACATCTGTGTAAATTAATATATCAAAGAACAGTTTTATCTGTGAATCTGTGGCATATATAAGCATATAGATGCTGAGTAGTAACAAAATTAGACTTTATAACATTTAAAATCTATTATGATAAATAAATACTTAATTATATTAATTCTCACTTTACTTATTCTATCATCATGTGGTAGAACTCATAAGCTTGATTATTTTGAAAATGGCAAAATAAGATCCGACCTATATTATAGTGGCGATAAACTTGATGGAGAGTGCAAGTTTTATTTTGAATCAGGCCAACTTCAATCTGTTTTCAATTATCAGAAAGGTATTCTCCATGGAGTAAGTTTGCAGTATTTTTATAATGGAAAAGTACAAACGGAGGAATTCTATATTGATGGAAAATTAAATAATACTCTTAAACTATATTATGAAACTGGCAATCTAAAAGACGTCTATAATTATACCAATGATACTCTTGATGGATTATATTATTCATATTTCCCAAAAAGTGAAATACGCATTGAAGGGAATTACAACTTTGGACAATACGATTCTTTATGGAATTACTACGACAAATACGGCAGAATTGTAGGAGAAGCAGAATTTATTAATGGCACTGGCGAACTAAAATCTTATTTCCCCAATGGAAATATCCAGAGAATTACACCTTATATTAAAAGTGAGAAAAGTGGCACTGAAAAACATTTTAACAAAAGTGGTGAATTGCTAAAGCAAATAGAGTTTAAGTAGTGCCTGCACAAAAACTCTGCAAAATTAGAAATATATCTGTTGGTTTTAGTTTTTTGCAAACTCAATTAACGGGTTTATATTTCCATTGTCCGCTTTTCTTAAAGCAATGATATATTCTTTTCTTGTTTCGTCCGCTTTGACCATATTTGATTTATGCCAAGAAAATATTTCTGTACCAAAAATGGATTCCATAATAATGTCAGCCATCATTCTTGAATGCCTTCCGTTCCCATTAGAAAAACAATGAATTGCAACAATTCTATGTTTAAATCTAATGGCAATCATTTCTGGTTCAAAAACTTTATTCTCAATCCAATAGTTGGTATCATCAATAAGGGTTTTTAGTTCAATCCCTATTTGAGTCCAGTTTATTCCAATATTTTTGTCGCTTTTTCTAAATTTTCCGGCCCACTTCCATACATCACCATACATTCGTTTATGTATATCTTTTATAAACTTTTCTGTCAAGATTCTTTCAGATTTTAAATTGGCGTGAATAGTCCATTCAACTGCTTT
>JAOZKO010000330.1 GCA_029935325.1 Bacteroidales bacterium | reverse complement strand
AGGGCGGGTAGCTCAGCTGGATAGAGTACTGGCCTCCGAAGCCAGGAGTCATGGGTTCGAATCCCATCTCGCCTACCAATAATATCAACGGGTTACGGGCTTTTTGGCTGTAGCCCGTTTTGTTTTTGTGACCCTCTCTAGTGGTGTTTTTTTATTGTTTGCAGGTAGCTTTCGTGGGCTGCCTTCCTATGTGTAAAAACAAGTATGCTTTATTTATCTAACAAGTCATGATGTCTCCTATGTTTATGCCAATCCCGAAAGGTTGTCAACGGGCCTTTTTCTAACTGTTTCAAAAAAGAATTCTTGAAAATTGATAATAGTGTAAAATTAAGTACACTTTAATTTACATAAAATTCTGTCTTACCAAGATAGTTCATCTCATAATAAATGGACTATGTTTTCAATAAACCATAAAGAAGTTGCCAGCAGTTGGACGTGTTAGAGTGTTGTTTTGATGCAGGGGTACAATATGGAATATATTGACAGCCGTTATACTACGTGTTTAACTTTAAAAGTTTTTATCCTTAATCCTACGCAAATTGCGCTACTAACGAGTACATACATGAAAATCGAAAATTTTGATCTCGCTAAAATTGTTATGGAGATTAGATATGAGTCGGCTTACCTCCTGTGGGATCGTTGTGGAACTGTATGGACAGAGGCCACGTCAATATGGCCTGGGTTGAAGCCTATGGATATCAATCCTAATAGGCAATCTTTTAGACTTAAAGATAAATACGAATTTCACATAGAACTCGACAAGTCTTTTATGATCGCACATTATTGCAAGGCAAAAGACATCTGTGAGGATCAAGAAAGGTTTATCCGTCTTGTGAGTAATAGCTTAAATATTGAAGCTTACGAACGAATTGGAACAAGATTTATTTATGAGTTAGAGTGTGAGGACATCAAAGAAGGGGGCAAAAAAATCTACGAAACAGGATTGACCAAATTGCCAGCAGGACCTTTTTTAAATGTCGATGGCAATGTAACCCCTCGCCATATTTCTTTTTTAAATGAGAATGAAGACACCGGTGTCAAAGTTGACTTTCAGATGGTGACTAAGAAATTCGAAATCGAAAAGCCGTTGGGTGTCAAAGAGTTTGACTACCCACAGTTGGATAAAAAAGTTTTATTGTTTGATGTGGATTATTATACAAAAAAAATTGTTTTACCAGGGCAGTTAAATGTGAGCGAATGGGTTAAGCAAGTAGACCACTCCATTAAAAGAGACAGTCAAAAACTGTTTGGTGAATAAACAATGGATAAATTAAGCCATAAACAAACCGACATAAATACTGTGTTTGCTCACAGTAATGATGTGTCTTCAGGGCAAGCTGGCATAAGCACTGATTCTCTGTTTAGAATTAAAGAAAGTGATGTTGTAAGCCTTGACGATTATCGAGAAACCAAGGAATTAATTGATACAGAAAAACTGTATTTTGCATCAAGTGAGACATCTCCTTTGTTGTCAAATGCATTTATTTTATTGAATAGCGCCTTGGCGTTCGTTGAAGATGCTCGCACTTATCTTAAAGAAAGTGATATTGTCGGTTCGGATAACGCTATACTCCATGTCACATCTGTTTTGGAAGAGTTGTTTTGCTGTCGAAGCATAGGAGACAACTTTGGAACAATAGTATCTGCGATTTACCATTCATTTGCCAACCGGGATCAAGGCGAGCTGTTATCTTTACTTCAACTAAATAAAATTCATAGCACTCTCAGGTTGTTAAGAAGTGAGCCATTTTTGAATACAGATCATACTATTGATGCCGTGATGGCTTTGGAAGACGAAGGGTTCAATGTCAACCCTGCATATCTTGAGGAAATGATAGGTTTGATTAATGAATGAAGCGTTTATCGACACTACTATTCTGACAAATATTTTATTAAAAACCGGGGAATTACAAAAAATAGCTAAAGAATCTCTGACTAGATATAAAAAAACCCTCCTCCCTGTTTATGCAATTAAAGAATTCAAGGCTGGTCCTCTGCGTAATTTTATATATGCACACAACAAGCTTGCAACAACAGAATCATTTGCTGATACCATAAAAGCTTTTCAAAAACTCTCCCTTACACCACAGAAATATAAAACAGCAACATCATTAGAGGCGCTATATGAGGCCGAGTCGTCCTTTGCTAAAAAGACACTCAAGGACTGGTCCATTAAGTACGGCGAAGATGCGGAAGTTGACAAGGTACAGTGCGACGAAGCTCGTCTTGCTTTAAGAATTCGAATATTTATTGCATGGAAGAGAAGACGGCAGACTTTTGATGAGACTGTTTGCCCTTTGGACTGTTATGAAGAAATTGCCCCATTTGAAAATGGTAAATTAATTCAAGACAAACCAATTAAATGTCGGGATGGTGCTAAATGTGCAGTAAAATCCTTATTGCTTAATAGCAAAACAGACTTGGTAAAGGTCAGGGATGCCATTGACCCAGACTCTACTAAGCCAGAGGATAGAAACAGGTTAAAAGCAATAAAGAGACTGATAAAACACCCCAATACTGAACTCACAGATAAAGAATGTAGGCATCTAGGAGATGCTGTTTTTGCATGTTTAGCTCCCAAAAAATCGGTTATTCTCACAACCAATGTAAAAGACCATGAACCGTTGGCAGGGGCACTTGGAAAAAATGTTGAGGCCCCGTAGTACTCATTAAATAAAATATTTTTCCTGTATTTTCCTAAATAATTTCTTATGACCTTCGCCTCCAGAGAGAGTATGATAAAATCAATGCTGCGGAGGTGTAACAATGGATAAGAAAATTGATAAAAACAGAGTCGGATTATGATGAGGCACTTGATATTATAGCTGCTTTAATGGAAATGCCGTCCTTGTCCGAAGATGATTCTGATCGTCTTGATATTTTAGTTACTCCTGTTAATGCATACGAAGATATCCACCATCAGATTCCTGCGCCAGACCCAATATCTATTTGGAATTTCTCATAGAGCAACGTAATCTAAGCAGGAAAGATCTGGAGCCATTTATCGGCCGGCGTGGGCGAGTGGCGGAAATACTCAACCGGGTTATTAACTATTGCAATGATAAGAAAGTTGCACCATGGTCTTGGGATTCCGGCAGATGTGTTGATTCAGGAGTATCGGTGAAAGTTAAAGAAAGTTACGTTCAGTTTCGCAAAGATATCGCCTCTCCAGTCTGAGCTGTCCCTCCTTGGATAACCCTGGCGAAAATCCCTTCTTTGGGCATGATA
>JAOZKO010000078.1 GCA_029935325.1 Bacteroidales bacterium | reverse complement strand
CGAATTCGGTATAATTAAAATTAGGATTATACAATGCCTCCCATTCTCCGAGATATTCAATCGTACTTTTTAGACTAAGCCATTTGATAATTACCACTTCTTGCAGTTGATTTTTTGCCATATCTGTAAGAGAAATAAAATCATTTTTCTTTTGGGAAAGCATTGTTATTGAAGCGCCTTCAATGTTTATTTCCTTTGTTTTTCTCATTTTGCTCCTTCTGCTTTGCAGAAATTAATTGTTAATTGCCTTCATAAAATCGTCAGGCCTTTTGGTTATAATAACTACCTGCTTGTCTTCTCCATCTTCTGTTTTAAAGTCAATGGTAATTTTTTTACCTTTTGTATTTACTCCCTTTATGTTATTAAGAGAAACTTTATGCAAAAGATCATAACGCTTTCCAATACCAGCAAAAAGCAACATGCTTTTAATCCATAGTTCTTTGTCAGTAACTACAATGTCCAAGACATTTTTTGCTCCTCCCATTTTTGTTTTCCAAGATTGAGTTGAGTTGCCAGAAGCAGATTTATCACGATAAACAACATGCACAGTATTGATATCGGGAAATATTGATAAAGACTTTTTTCCGATTATATATAACTTAGAAAGTATGAGGACTACAGCTATTGTCCATACTATAAGAAATATTGTTCCTTCGTCCATATTTATTTGATTTGGGTTTAATTGTTTGGATATTGGTTTTTGCCATCCCCTTATGGTGGCTATGTCAGATATCTTTTATTGCCTACTGACTTTTTTCTTCGATACCTCACTCCTATAAATATCAACAAACCATATATGCAATATTGAAGTATTTTAGACGAATAACTTCCTCCGAAACCTCCTGCCCGCATATAAAGAGAATAATAAAGCTCTACAACTACACCTATTAAGCCTATGCCAATAAATGCAATCCAAATATGGTTTTGTTTAATATTTAATCTCAAAACTTCAATTTATTTCTTTAAAAAGTATTTTCTTCTATTGTATAGTAGTCCTATTGGCGTATATTTAATCCAATTATCAGAAGTAATAGATCTCTTGATTTATCTGAAAAAGAGTCAATATGTAATTTGCTGATGATTTAGCCATTGTTTGTATCTATACAAGTGACAGCGAAGATATGAAAAAAAATAGCTGGTTTGATTATTCTTGCCTAGGTATTAAAAGATTGCTTCTGCCTTCTTTTGATTTATATTATTTGGCAAAATATTTTTTACGACGTAAAAAGGTATTATCAAAATCTGTGTTAATCAGTTAAATCTGTCTTATCAGTGTTCCATTTTTTCCAGCTAGTCTGGCTTAGGACATAAATAGAAATCAATCAAAGCAAAAAAGCACTAAATTTGCCAACAACATAAAACTAAAATCAACACAGAAAAACCATAATCATGAAATCAATAATTGATGTTAATTTTGCAGGCAAGAAAGTAATAGTAAGAGTTGACTTTAATGTGCCATTAAATGATAAATCAGAAATAACTGATGACACAAGAATGAGAGAGGCATTGCCTACCATTAAAAAATTATTGAAAGATGGTGCTGCGATAATTCTAATGTCGCATCTAGGAAGACCAAAGGGTGAGGTTCGACCTGAGTTTTCAATGAGGGTTGTGCTTAGTAAGCTTAAGAAAATGTTGGATACGGATATTATATTTATCCCTGAAATGTTGACAGAAAAAGTATTTGATGCAGCAAAAAACCTAAAAGCTGGAGAAATTCTATTATTGGAGAATCTACGCTTTACTAAAAAAGAAACTACAGGTGATAAAGTAATGGCAATGAAGCTTGCAAGCATGGGTGATGCATATATATTTGATGCCTTTGGAACCGCGCATCGTAACCATACTTCCATATGTTTTATTGCTAAATATTTCCCTAATGATAAGTATTTCGGGCTTTTGATGGAGCATGAAATAGTTAATCTGGAAAGAGCAATGAAAACCAATGAAAGACCTTATACTGCTGTAATTGGTGGAGCAAAGGTTTCTACTAAAATTGATATTATTCGGAATTTAATTCCTAAAGTGGATAATATGATTATTGGTGGAGGAATGAGTTTTACATTTCTAAAAGCTTTGGGTGGTGAGATCGGAAATTCACTTTATGAAAAGGATAAATTGGAAATGGCAAAGGCTATTTTAGATGAGATTATATTGGCTGGTGTTAATATTTACCTTCCGCTGGATGTGGTTATTGCTGATGATTTTAATAATAATGCAAACATTAAATTAGTGGATGCAAATAAAATTCCCGACGGTTGGATGGGACTTGATATTGGACCAAGAAGCCGCCAAAAATTTGCCGAAGCAATTATTAGTAGTAGCGTAATTTTATGGAATGGACCTATGGGAGTTTTCGAAATGGAGAACTTCTCTCAAGGGACTAAATCTATAGCAATAGCTGTTGCTGCTGCTAGTGTTAGCGGTGCATTTACAGCTATTGGTGGCGGAGACTCAGTAGCTGCAATTAATAAATATAAATTGGGAGACCTACTAAGCTATGTGTCCACAGGTGGTGGAGCTATGCTTGAATATATTGAGGGTAAGGAATTGCCAGGAATACAAGCTATTTTGGCAAAGTAATTTAAAACAGAACATTTTCAAGATTTTTACGTTCAAACAGACCAGTTTGGTTTTTCACTAATTTAATTATATAGCTATGAGCGAGCAATCAGGATCAAAAACATTAGTAGCCTTATTGGCTGGTGCAGTTGTAGGGGCAGCAGTAGGAGTTGCTGTTGGTATGCTGTTAGCGCCTGAGAAAGGTGCTGAAACCAGAAATAAAGTAAAGAGTAAATTGGAAGACCTAGAGGTTGATGTGCTTAGTAAAGTAGATGAGATAATTGATCAAATTGGAAAAAAGAAAGATGAATATTTCCAAGATGATGAGGTAGTAGAAGAGGAGACAGGCACAACTGAGGCTGAAGATAAAACTGCAAAAGCGTAAATTAGATGGTTTATAATAAGAACGAAAATCCAATTAGTAAATTACCGGATAGTTTTAAGCAATACTTAAATAATAAGGTAGATGTTATAAGTTTATTTTTAATAAAGAAGCTTGGGCAGATTGTACCTATGCTTGTTTTGGGATTTATTGTGGCCTTTACTTTGCTGTTTTTTACTTTCTTTATTTCATACTCATTTATTCAGTGGTATGCTGATTATATAGGCAATGCATCCACAGCTTCATTAATTGTTAGCGGCTTCTACTTATTAATTACAATTTCACTTATTGTTTTTCGGAAAGCTCTAATAGTAAACCCAATTCAAAAGGGGCTGATAAAAGGATTGAATTTCAAAGACATTCATAAATCATCGGATATTCGTAAATTGCGCTCAGCTGAAGATATTGAAGATGAGCTAGAGCGACTTATGAAAGAAAGCGATACTAATGATAATGACTTAAGTGATAATATTGAAGAAATAAAGGAGTTTTACTCATTTGACTCTATCAAAGCACGCTTTTTTACAAACGTATTTCAAAATCCTAAGCCGGTTATATCCACACTTTTACAGGGGTTTATGTCTTTTAATACCTATCGCAATAAGCGAAAGGTGAAAAAGGAAGAAATAGATGACGAAAATATAAACAAGGAGAAATAGGCTATACACAAAATGTGAATTTGGAAGGAGATCCTTCCCTCATATTTTTAGATTTCAAAGAAACAATCTTTCAATCAAATATAATATTCCATGAATATACTCGGACCACTTAAGTTTCACCCTCTTTTTAAAGATAAAATTTGGGGAGGAGATAAAATAAAAACTATTCTACGCCATGATTATTCTCCACTTCCAAGCTGTGGTGAACTATGGGCAATTTCTGGTATTCCAGGAAATGAGTCTGTTGTTTCAGAGGGCCCTTTGGAGGGAAATAATATAAATGAGCTTCTGGAAATTTATATGGAGGAGCTAGCTGGAGAGAAAATTTATGATGTATTTCAAAATGAATTTCCACTGTTAATTAAATTTATTGATGCTAACGACTGGCTTTCCATTCAGGTGCATCCCGATGATGAACTTGCAGAAGCTCGAGGATTGGAAAGTGGCAAAACAGAGATGTGGTATATTATTCAAGCAGAGAAGGATTCGAAAATAATAAAAGGCTTTGCCAAAAATACATCTCGCGGTGAATATCAGAAAAGACTTTCAGAAAAAAGCTTATCAGAAATAATGAATTTTGTGCCAGTAAAGGAAGGTGATGCTTTTTATATTGATGCAGGAAAAGTACACGCATTAGGTCCAGGTATTTTGCTAACAGAAATTCAGCAGAGCTCAGATACCACCTATCGTATTTACGATTGGGATAGAGTAGATGAAAAAGGAAATGGACGAGATTTGCATATTGAAGATGCTATAGAAGCCATTGACTTCAAAGAAGAAAAGAACAATTATATCAACTATCATTTGCATAATAACCAGAGTATGCCAATGGTAGATGAAAAATATTTTACCACTCAAATTCTACAGATTGATGCTCCCATCGAAAAGAATTATGATGAGTTAGATTCATTTGTAATTTATATAGTTATTAATGGCAGCTTTATTTTAAAAAGTGATAATGGAAATATGGATTTGGGAATTGGAGATGTGGTGCTTTTACCAGCAATTACTGAAAAAGTAGAATTGCATCCGCTACCACAAGCAAAGCTCTTAGAGGTATTTATTAAAATGTAGATGAATAATGCAATAATTTGCAAATTATTTGTCTCTTGCGAATTTCCATACTATTCTATTTTCGTAAATAACTGACCCTGAAGGGGTCAAATATGAATAACCATGGGTAGAACCCATGGTTAAGAATACTAATTCTTGAGGTTTTGGCGATATTTTTGCTTTTTTTTAGCAAAAATAATGACAAAATACAGCTTTATAATTTATTACAAATTGGAATTAAGTTTATATATAAAACCCAAATCATATTCTAAAATTTCATAACTTTGTGGAAATTCTATATGATGCAACTTATCCAAATAAATAATCTCGGCAACATCTCTGAAATAATAATAAGTAATGAAGAAAAGCGAAATTCACTTTCCACATTATTACTAAATGAATTTATTGATGCACTAGACCAAGTAGAATCAACACCAATACGAGTACTGATTATTCGAGCTGCAAAAGGCTGTAAAGTATGGTCTTCGGGCTTCAATATCAAAGAATTACCAATGCCAGGAATAGATCCCGTTCCATATAATCACCCCCTAGAGCAATTAATCCGACGTTTGCAAGAGGTTAAAATTCCACTAATTGCAATGATTGAAGGTAGTGTTTGGGGTGGTGCTTGTGATATCGCTTTAAGCTGTGATATTTTAATTGGGACTTCAAAAAGCAGCTTTGCAATTACGCCAGCAAAAATCGGTGTGCCATATAATTCCTTAGGGATACAACGTATTTTAAACAGAATGCAACCCAATATTGCCAAAGAGTTATTCTTTACTGCACAGCCAATTTCCGCCGATAGAGCTCATCAACTGGGAATACTTAATCATATTGTTTCAAGCGAAAGCTTAGAATCCTTTACCTACGAAATGGCAAATACAATTGCAGCAAATTCACCTCTAAGTATTTCGGTAATTAAAAAGCAAATAGATATGCTCTCGCGGTCGAAACCAATTGCGGTAGAGACACTTTCGATAATAGATGAACTTAGGCAAATTGCATATAATAGTGAGGATTATAAAGAGGGTAAATTGGCTTTTGATGAGAAAAGAACGGCGAAATTTATAGGTAAATAATTATTTATTAACTCACAAGGGAATGATTATTTTTTGTCCCCGAAATCTTTCGGGGTCACCTAATTAATATATTTTAAACATATGAGATTAATTGCAGGTTTATGGAAATTAAATATATCTAAAGGAATTAGTTTTATAATTCTGTTTAGTCTGCTTTCATCATTTGCTATTGCTCAAAGTATTAAAGTATCAACACTAGGCCTCGACGACCGTTTGTATAATGGTAGATATTATACATATTTCCCTCCTAAAGAAGTTCGTGGAAATCAATTCCTGATAGAGAAATTATTTAGCAATGCTACCGTTTGGATAAATGGTGCAGAATTCAATAATTTACAACTTAATTATGATGTTTTTAATCAAGAGGTATTACTAGCATTTGAAACTCAAGAGGCTGCCAAAAGAGTGATTATGCTATCAAAGGCTCATATTGATTCTTTTCACTTTGATAATAAGAAATTCATTATCGAAAAACTTGGCAAAGATGACTATGCTATTTTTCAACGTATCAAAGTTGGCGAATTAGAACTAAATATATATTGGTCAAAAAGACTGGAATTACAAACTTCCTTGAATAATATCCAATATTTTTTTACTAATCCACAACGAGGAATATACATTATCAAATCTCAGAATAAAACACCCATTAGAAATAATAGAAGCTTATATAAATTATTTCAAAAAAAGCAAGCTTCATCCCTTAGGAAATATATGAGATCAAATAAGCTGAAGCTTCCAAAGATGAATGATAGTCAGTACTTTGATTTATTAGTATTTATTAGCAAATTACCAAATGCTTAAGCTCAAATTCCTCATATCGCTAGTAATACTGCTTTCGGTGAGTAATTTCTCATTTGGGCAAAAGCAAATGATAAAAGTTGATTTTGACAATATAAGTTTTGATGAATTTTGTACTATATTAAGCAAGCAGACGGGTGTTCAGATTTATTATCCAAAACAATATTTCACAGCATTAACTGTGAGTATGCAGCATGAGCAAATACAGCTTATTGACGCCATCTATAATGCAATAAATAGTGATAGCTTTCAAGTTGTAATGTGGAATAAGGCTATTTTAATTAGTAAAAAAGATCAAATACCGGATAAACTTGCCAACTATGATTTTGTAAATAATACCCCAACACCTGAAATAGTAAATGCTAAGGAGGAAAAATTTATTAAAACCAATAAGGCAGGAGTAAAAAGAAAAATAGTAGTCGGCAGAAAAGGTATAGCCAAGGCAAACTCACTGGAAACTATTAATGTAAAAGTTATTGATAAGCAAAGTGTGAATGCCATACCCGGTGCTACCATATATATTGAGGAAGTAAAAAAGGGAGCAATTACTACCGAAAGTGGAATTGCCATTGTAATGCTTTATCCGGGAAAATACACACTAAGAGTAATGTATATGGGAATGAAAACCATGACCTACCAATTGCAAGTATTTTCCAGTGGTGATTTTGATGTGTATTTGGAAAAGCAAGGTATCAATCTTAGTAGTGTTGAAATATATGGCGATCGCCAAATGAATATGCGCAAGAAAGACCCTGGTTTGGAAAAAGTTTCCATAAAGGTTATTAAGGAGATACCTGTTATGGTAGGGGAGCCTGATATTGTAAAAGCATCGAGTATGCTTCCGGGTATTGTTAGTGTTAGCGAAGGAAGTGCAGGTCTTAATGTGCGTGGTGGAGGTTCTGACCAAAATGCATTTTACCTTAATGATATCCCGATTTTTAATACATCACATTTATTTGGGTTTTTCCCCGCTTTTAATGCTGATTTGATAAAGGATTTCACAATTTCCAAAGGTTTTATCCCTACTAAGTATGGTGGTAAACTTTCCTCAGTTTTTGATATTGAAACCAGAAAAGGTAATAGACAAAAGTTTAGTCTCCATGGCGGAATTAGCCCAATGGCAGTAAATGTAGTTATGTCTGTGCCAATAATTAAAGATACTCTTTCGGTGATTGCTAGCGCACGAACTTCATATTCCGATTGGATATTAAGGCAGATAAATGATCCCGATATTAATGAAAGTAGTGCCAGCTTCTCGGATTTTTCAATGGGAGTATATTATGATTTGCCAAAGCTACAATTGTCAGTATTTGGTTATCATAGCAAAGATTATTTTGCTTTCTCTGATATTAATGAATATGAATACTCAAACGATGGTTTATCATTTTCAATGGGGCAAAACTATTCCAAGAAACTGAGAGCAACTTATACCTTGGTAGCCGCTCAGTATAAATTCTCTACCAGAGATTATACTTCAAAAACCAAAGCCTACGAACACCCTTATAGTGTGATGCAGAACGAATTTAAAACAGAGTTTAATTATACCATTAACGATCATCACCAAATTAATGCGGGCTATCATCTCACATATTACGATTTGAATAGGGGAGTAGTTAGCCCAATTGAGAATTCGATTCGTACAGCCTTGGATTTAGGAAGCGAAAAAGGCTTGGAGAATGCCATTTTTATTTCAGATCAAATTCAGCCCCTTCCTTGGCTAGATTTGAATATGGGAATTCGATACGGGATTTACAATCCTCTGGGACCTAAAGAAGTATATAAATATACAGATGATAAATATATTGATTCTCAGTATATTTACGATACTTTATTTTATGATAATAATGAGATAATAAGCACATATCATTTTCCTGAATTACGCTTTGCTGCAAATATTACTGCTAGCAAGAAATCCAATGTAAAACTATCATTTACCCAAATGCACCAGAGCTTGTTTATGTTAAATACTACGGTAAGTATTGCGCCAAGTAGCCAATGGAAATTGGCCGATTATTACTTAAAACCATCAAGAAGTAATCAGTATTCTTTGGGATATTTTAGGAGCTTTACAAAATATGGATTTGAAGCTTCAGCGGAGGCATATTATAAAAGTACCAGTGACTATACTGAGTTCCGTGATGGTGCTGATTTTTTGAATTCCGATAAGGTAGAGCAGAGCGTGCTGCAAGGAGACCAATGGGCTTATGGAGTTGAATTTATGCTTAGAAGGAGAAGCAGCGAATACCGATTTACAGGTTGGATTGCTTATACTTATTCCCGATCATTTATTCAAATAAATGGGGCTGAAACATGGCAAGATATTAATAATGGAGATATTTATCCATCATCTTTTGATGTTCCTCATGCCGTAAATGCATTATTGAATATAAAGCTTAGCAAAAGACTAAGTTTTTCAACTACGGTGAACTATCAAAGTGGCCGTCCAATTACATATCCCATATCTATTTATTATGTAGATGGGATGCAATTTATTGATTATTCACAGCGGAATGCATACCGTATTCCAGATTACTTCAGAGTAGATGCATCATTTATTATTGAAGGAAACTTAAGACGTAATAAGTTTGCTCATAGCTCATTTGTATTGAGTGTTTATAATATTACTGGTAGAGATAATCCTTATTCCGTTTTTTTTATGGCGGATAATTCTGGAGTATCTAGCTATCAATATTCAATAATTGCTGTGCCAATAATTACTGCAAGTTGGATTTTTAAATTAGGAAATTATGACTCAAATTAGCAATTATAAACATATGATACCTAAAGGATTGGTTTTGGCAAGAAGCATTCTGATAATACTTGGAATAAGTCTTTTTACAGCCTCCTGTATAAAGGAGTTTGAGCCAGATTTAGAATTAGATGATACCCAAAAAATTATTGTTTCAGGGCAGCTAAATGATCAAGAGGCATATCAATATGTTAGTATTAGCAAAACTTCAGGCATTAGTAAACCTAAGAAACTCCCAATTAGTTCATGTATTGTAAAACTTATAAGTAGTGATAATAAAAGCTGGGATTATACCGAATATGAAGATGGTGAATACCGACTATGGCTCAATCAAGGCGAATTAGATTTGTCGAAATCTTATAAAATTACAATTCTGACTGCTGATATGCAGAAACTTGAATCTTCCTTTGAAACAATTTCAAAAAGCTCCCCAATTGATTCCATATATTTTGAGAAGGAGAATAGAGTTGTGAATATAGCAGGAGATATAAGGCTGGGTTTGCAGTTTCTGCTTAATATTGATGCTAAGGAAACTGAGAGTAGGTATTATAGATTTGAAGTTATAGAAACATATGAGTATCATACACTTTATCCAATAGAATGGTGGTATGATGGAGTTTTGCATCATGTTTCCCCGCCAGATTATTCAAAACAACAATGTTGGAGTACTACTAATATTAAAGATATTTTTGTTTTAAGTACTGATAACTTATCAAGCAATCAGTATATTGGTTTAGAGTTGAATTATACAGAGAATTATGACCAACGATTAAGCCATTATTATAGTTTGTTGGTTAAGCAATATGCCATAAGTAAAGAAGCATATACTTATTGGGAGCAAATGCGAATTAATTTCCATCAAGAGGGAGGATTATATGAAAATCAGCCAATCTCAATAAAAGGAAATATAACAAACACTACCAATAGCGAGAAGGTAGTTCTGGGATATTTTAGCGTTGTAAGTTTTCAAGAGAAACGTATTATTATTCCTGCACAACCCGATATTGATGTAATAGATAATCATTGCCAAACATTTTATTTGCGGAGAGGATTAAGAGATATTAATCCAGATCATTATCCGGGATATCTTTTAGGTGATGTTAATGGATGGTCGCCAATATTATTGAGTGCAGTTTGCGTGGATTGTACAGCTCGCGGAGGCTCAACAACTAAACCAGACTATTGGCCATAA
>JAOZKO010000077.1:388-10482 GCA_029935325.1 Bacteroidales bacterium | reverse complement strand
CATGAGCCAACAAAATTGGCAGGAATGCTACCTGGTGCAGAGAATATGCAAGCAGGATAAGCATTGAAAATTATTTTTTAGAAAAAGGCAATTAATTTTAGTTGCCTTTTTTTGTGCTTTTAAATCTGGAAATTATTTAATACTTCTAATTTCAAATCTGTGTAAATCAGTTCAATCAGTCTTATCCCCCGAATTTTCGGGGCAGGTTGTGTTCTATTCCAGTGAAAATTCGTGGACAATAAGAAACAACTTACAATTGATTTTCCAATAACTCATTAAGCACTTTAATCTCATCACGATATCGAGCAGCTTCAATAAAATCAAGCTCCTTAACAGCATCAGACATGCTTCTTTTTGTTTTTGTAATAGCTTTCTTCAATTGCTCTACAGACATATATGCTACCACTGGGTCGGCAGCTACTGTAGGATTAACTAATTGCCCATAAATATTAACTTCTGCTTTTGCATAGGAATTAGCAACTGCGGTTTGTCCCATTATTGCATCAATGGAGCGAACTATCTGCTTAGGAGTAATATTATGTTTTTCGTTATATGCAATTTGTTTTGATCTTTTTCTATTGGTTTCATCAATGGTTTTCTGCATTGAATTAGTTATTCTATCAGCATACATTATTACCAAACTATTGATATTCCTAGCTGCTCTACCTGCTGTTTGAGTCAGTGCACGCTCTGAGCGTAGAAAACCTTCCTTATCAGCATCTAGTATTGCTACTAGCGAAACCTCTGGCAAATCCAATCCTTCACGCAATAAGTTAACTCCCACCAATACATCAAAGCTACCAAGCCTAAGCTCTCTGAGTATTTCTACTCTTTCAAGAGTGTCAACTTCCGAGTGAATATATCTACTGCGGATACTTAAATTCAGTAAGTATTTATTAAGTTCCTCAGCCATTCTTTTGGTAAGAGTGGTAACTAAAATTCTTTCGTTAAGCTCTATTCTCTTTTCGATTTCGTTTAATAAATCATCTACCTGATTAAGACTAGGGCGAATCTCAATTATTGGGTCTAATAATCCTGTTGGTCTAATTATCTGTTCAACCACAACTCCTTCAGATCTTTGTAGCTCATAATCAGCAGGAGTGGCTGATACATAAATGCTTTGTTTTGTTATTTGTTCAAATTCCTCAAATACCAATGGTCTATTATCCATGGCAGAGGGGAGCCTAAATCCATAATCCACTAAATTAGTTTTTCGAGATCTATCGCCACCGTACATTGCTCGTATTTGTGGTAGCGTAGCATGACTTTCGTCCACCACTAAAAGGAAATCATCAGGAAAGTAATCTAATAAAACAAATGGACGCTGACCAACTTTTCTGCCATCAAAATAGCGTGAATAATTCTCTATACCAGAACAATAGCCCAGCTCTTTGATCATCTCTAAATCGTAATTGACTCTATCCTCAAGTCTTTTTGCTTCTAGGTGTTTTCCTATGGATTTCAAATATTCTATTTGTAATACCAAATCATCCTGAATAGAAAAAATATTTTCCCGCATTTTGGTTTGGTCAGTAACAAAAATATTTGCTGGATTTATCTTTATAAAATCCATGCTCTCTATTTTCTTTCCCGAAAAAGGTTCAATACTTTCTAAAGATTCAATCTCATCTCCCCAAAATATTATTCTATAAGCATAATCAAGATTTGCTGGGTGAATATCAACGGTATCACCTTTTACACGGAAATTCCCCCTTTGAAAATCAATTTCACTTCTTGAGTAAAGACTATTAACCAATTGCCTAAGAAAAATATCTCTACCAATATTCTGACCTACTTTTACTGTAATCATATTATTAGTAAAATCATCAGGATTTCCTAGTGAGTAAATGCATGATACCGAAGATACTACAATCACATCTCTACGTCCTGAAAGTAGGGAAGAGGTGGTGCTTAATCTAAGCTTATCAATCTCATCATTTATTTGTAAATCTTTTTCGATATATGTATTTGACGAAGGAAGGTATGCCTCTGGTTGGTAGTAATCGTAATATGAAACAAAATACTCAACTGCATTATTAGGAAAGAATTGCTTAAACTCTCCATAAAGCTGTGCAGCAAGAGTTTTGTTATGGCTCAAAACCAATGTTGGTCGATTAAGATTCTCAACAACATTAGCAATAGTAAAAGTTTTTCCTGAACCTGTAACACCAAGTAGCACCTGAGATTTTTGATTGTTCTTTACGCCTTCAATAAGCTGCCTTATTGCTTCTGGCTGATCCCCAGTAGGTTCGAAGTCTGATATTAGTTTGAAATCCATTTTGCAAATCTATTTTTTTTGACATTCAATTTTCAAACAAAGAAAATTAGTTATCACTAGGGTCAGCAGGGAAATTCACCCAATTTTTGTATCGTGAGCCAAACTTATCTATGTTTTCTTTCCAAAGATTTTTGGTTGTAGTTTTTAGAGCTTCATCTGTATTTATAAGATTGCTAACAATCCACGAATCAGTATTTAATTCATCGTCTAATTGGCTTTCGTCCCAACCGGCATAACCAATAAAAAACTTAACATCAGTAGCTTGAATAATCCCTTGTATCAAATAATCTTGAGCCTGAGCAAAATTTCCTCCCCAATATAAATCTCCAATAATATTTACACTATCCTCTATAATATCACCTCGCTTATGCATAAAAAAAATATTATCGCTTTGCACAGGTCCGCCAGAAAAAAGAGGCAATTCCATCTCCGGAAATCCTTCTATCAAGTCCGAAACATAGAATTCTGTTGGTTTATTAAGGATAAATCCCATAGAACCTACAGGCTTATAGTCTGTCATTAATATGACACTTCTTCCAAAGAAAGCATCATGCAATAATGGACCAGACACCAATAGTCGCCCTCTTTCTAGCTTTATACCAGTAGGTTTGACTTTTAACATTTCATCCAAATTAATCATAATAATTCACTCTTAAATTAAGTTTATAAATCAGTGACGAAGTTAATAATTTTCTTAATAACATCCATATTTTATAAAAATAAACATTCAATGATTGATTACTTTTGTTGTATCAATGATAATACTTCGTTATTCTTTTGTTATTAATAGAGGTGCAAAGAAGCAAAGGTTTGTTATCAATATATTACAGTAATAGTACATTCTTAAATAATTATTATGAATAAACAGAATCGTTCCCTTAAGTTTAAAGAACTCCGCAAAGAGTTTAAAGAATTCACTTATGATTCTTATAATTATAGTATCGATTCTAAAGGCTTGAAAATTGAGTTTACATTTAAGATTGATGATTTTGTTGAATTTCATCCTAAAATAGAGATCCCTAAACAATCTTTTATTGATTTTAATAGAATTTCAACCACTATGATGAACCAATTGGTTTTTAGTATTGGAATGGTGGAGCTGATTAGTTATTGGAAAGCAATATGCCCTAAAAAACTTATAATAAAACCTTTTAATCTAGACACAAATCAAATTAATTTTTGGAAAAAAATATACTTCCACGGATTAGGTGAATTCTTTTACTTAAATGAGATAGAGATTGATATGGCTGGATTTATGGAGATTCTTCCAAACTCTAATTTAAGAATGATGCAAGCAGAAACTATTGCTGTTGATGATTCAGCTTTGATTCCTGTGGGAGGTGGTAAGGATAGTGTTGTAAGTTTGGAGATATTAAAGGGCATTGGCGATAACCTCGCATTAATAATGAACCCCAGAGGTGCAAGTACTGTTACTGCTAATATCGGAGGTTATAAGGGCAGGACGTTTATTATAAAGCGTTATCTTGATTCTAAATTGCTAGACCTTAACGAACAAGGTTATTTAAATGGACATACGCCATTCTCTGCTTTATTGGCATTTGTGAGTTTCTTGGCTGCTGCAGTAACAGGTAAAAAGTATATTGCTCTATCAAATGAATCTAGTGCCAATGAAAGTACAGTGGTGGGAACAATGGTTAATCATCAATATTCCAAGTCATTAGAATTTGAAACAGACTTTAGAAATTATACACAAGAATACCTAAGTACTGATATTCAATATTTCTCATTGCTGCGTCCTCTTAGCGAACTGCAGATAGCTTCTATATTTGCAAAAAACTCAGATTATTTTAAGGAATTCAGAAGCTGCAATGTAGGCAGCAAAACAAATATATGGTGTGGTAAATGCTCTAAATGTTTATTTACTTTTATCATTCTTTCTCCATTTGTAAGTCCAAAAACTTTGGAAGAAATATTTGGGTCTAATCTATTGGATGATAAGGAATTAATTGTGTATTTTAATGAGCTGACAGGTAAGTCAGATGTTAAACCTTTTGAATGTGTAGGGACTGTAGATGAAGTAAATGCAGCACTCTGTTTGGCGTTGGAAAACTATAATGAAGAACTACCATATCTATTAAAACAATTTAAAAGAAAAAATATTCAGAATTGTTCTCAAATAAATAAAGAAACTTTGCTGAAAAAATTAGAGGAAGAACACTATGTTGAAGATGGGTTTTATAAATTATTATTGGATAAATTGCAATCATGATAGATAATCTAAAGCTTAGAATCCAAGAATATATAAATAATCGTAAAATAGTAATATTAGGATTTGGAAAGGAAGGTCGCTCTACCTATCATTTTTTACGTGATTTATTCCCTGAGTATCAGCTTTGTATTGCTGATTCGAATATAGAAATCAGTCAGGAAATAGAACTAAAAGAAGACCCATATGTGGAGTTTGCTTTAGGAGAGGATTATTTGATATTAAATCAGAATTATGATTTAGTATTTAAAAGCCCAGGTGTTAGCCTAAAGTCTTATTCAATTCCTGATAATCAGGAGATCAGCTCTCAAACTGATTTATTCTTAATGCTCTTCTCAAAGCAGTGCATAGGAGTGACTGGAACAAAAGGCAAAAGCACCACAGTAAGCCTTTTGCAGCATATTCTAAAAGGTTTTTACACAAATGTATTACTCATTGGCAATATCGGTCTGCCCGCATTGGAAGTAGTGGCAGAGATGGACATAGATACAAAGGTTATTTATGAGCTATCATCACATCAATTAGAGTTTGCTCACCATTCGCCTCATATTGCAGTTTTACTGAACCTATATCAAGAACATTTAGATCATTATAATAGCTATAAGGACTATAGAATGGCAAAATGGAATATTGCGAATAATCAATCAAAAGATGACTTTCTGATAATAAATGGTGATGATTATCAGATTATAGATGATGTTGAAATACAGACTATAAAGTCTAGTAATATAAAGTATGGGTTTAAGGAAAATAATGATATCAAATGGGATTCAAAAGACAAAGAATTTAGCATAAATAGCAGAAAGCTGAGCTTTGATATTTCAGGATTTCCACTTTTAGGCGAGCATAATATTTATAATCTAATGGCGGTATTATCGGTATGTGATATACTTAAATTGCCATTAAAAAACGTATTAGAAAAAAGCCAATCTTTCATTTCTTTGCCACATAGATTAGAGTTTGTAGATGAAATAAATGGTATTAAATTTTATAATGATTCTATTGCAACTATTCCAGAGGCGAGTATTAAGGCGATGGAAAGCATTAAAGATATTGGAACTATTATACTAGGAGGTTTTGATCGTGGAATAGATTATAAGATTCTTATTGATTATTTGTCCCAAAGAGAATCCATAAATATTTTATTATTAGGTGATGTTGGCAAGCGTTTGCAAAAAGGTTTAGAGTCAAGTGATTATAAAGGAAATATCTATTTTATCAATGATTTTAATCAGATAGTTATAGAAGCAACAAAACTAAGCTCTAGTGGGCAAGCATGCCTTTTTTCGCCTGCTGCAGCTAGCTATGATAGTTTTAAGAACTTTGAAGAAAGGGGAAATGAATTTATTGAATTAGTGAAGCAGTTTAAAAGATTGCAAAAATTAATGTAAATTTATTGCCTGTAACGAATAATAATTTAATGCGATATTTTTCTAATCCTATAAACAGATTATGCAGGTCTATATTACTAGGCTTTATGATGCTATTATTTTTAGTATCAGCATCTTCTATGGTGGCTCAAAAGAGAAATATCGATGCTAGTATTGCACCATTAATACATAATTCCCAGAAAAGCTTAGACAATAATGATACAGCAAGTGCTAGATTATTAGCCCAAGAAGCTGTAATCATGGCTAAAAAGCTGGATAAGTACTCGCTTATTAAAGCACAATTGCAGTTGGCAAAAGTATTTGGTGCAATTCCAAATTACCAAAACTCATATAAGATGAATTGGTATGCTTATTCAAATGCTAAGCAAAATAATTATACCGTTGAAAGTATTGAGGCCTTATACGCAATTGGGAGTATATTTGAAAAGTTTAAGATTTGGAAAAAGGCAATTGATTACTTAATAATTGCTGATGAGCTACTTTACTATACCACTAATTATCACTATCGAATTCCTGTTAAACATAGTCTGGCAAATTGCTATTTTGGTGAAAAAAACTATACAGAGGCATTATACTATTATGGTGAGTTACAGAAGTTTGCACTGCAGCACCAAAACTATAATGAAGAAATATACGCAATTAGAGGAATAGCTTATTGCTTTGAGGCAAAGCATGAGTTCGAAAATGCAGTGCAGTATGAACTAATGTTAGTACCAAAACTAAAACGGCTAAGATATACCAATGAGGTTTTGAATACTTATTTGCATATTGGAGATCTATATCGAAGTTCAAATAACGACAGAAAAGCCATAGATTTTTATCAGCTCTTATTGAATGATTTTCAACTTACTGACTCATTAAAAGTAGTTATTAACTATAGTAAATCTGATAGTTATTCAAATTTAAAAGACTATGATGCTTCCTCCATTATTTTAAAAGATCTTTTTGAAAACTCAGAGATTTATAATTACCCATATTGGCATGCTAAGGCTGTTAATCTATGGGTTTTGAATCCTTTCTACAATAGTAATTTTACCTTGGCAGTAAGTCGAATCGATAGTATTACAACTAATATTTATAAGTTCGATGATATTAAACTAAAGATATTGCTTATACAAACTGTAATTAGTGTGTATGAGAGTGTTGACAGTTTAGAGCAAGCTTTGGTTTATAGCAAAGGATTAAATTCATTATATCGTGAGCGAGAAGCAGAGAAGTTAAGCAAAAAGAGTCAGAAACATCGAACATTAGAGGCCTTGAGTTTTAGGGAAAATCAGATGCAAATGCAAGAAGTAGAAGATAAGGTAGAGCAAGCTGAATTAGAGAATCTTAGAATCCATGAAAAGCAAATTAAGCAGTCCTATGAGTTGAAGTTGGCAAAAGAAACAAAGCTTAAATTGCGAATCCAGAATAGAATATTAGAAGAAGAAAAGGAGAATGAGCAATTAATGACCAAGAATGCTTTGCTAGAGGCAGAAAAGAAAGATGCTGATATAAAAAGATTGCTTAAAGAGGAGGAACTCAATGCAATAAATACCCAATCATTATTAGAAAGGGAGAACCAAAAAAGACTAATTGCCGAGGAGCAAAGTCGAAGGTTATTGCAAAACAGAAAATATATTGGAGCAATTATGCTTGCAGCGATTATTATTTTCTTTTTGATTTTACGTGGGTTCTTATCACATAAAAACAATAGTAAAAAGCTAGAGCGTAAAAATACTCAATTGGATAGGCGCAGGATAGAAACTGAGAATACATTAAAAAAACTAAAAGAGACCCAAAATCAATTAATTGAATCAGAGAGGCTTGCATCCCTTGGTCAGCTTACTGCAGGCATTGCACATGAAATTCGCAATCCACTTAATTTTGTAAATAATTTTTCATCACTTATAACAGAGCTGCTAGATGAAGTGGAAGAACTAATTAGTGATATAGAAATAGAAGAAGGGGAGTTGAAACAGGAATTAATAGAGGTCTTACAACTAATAGCTAATAATAATAGCAAAGTAAATAAGCATGGGAATCGTGCCTCGCAAATTGTCAGCACCATGCTTGATGCTTCTAGTGGTGGAATAGCAGATTATGAAGTAACAGATGTAAATCAGCTAATAATGGATTCCGCTAAACTGGCATATCAGGGAGTTAGGGGAGATGTACCAGGATTTAATCTGGAGTTGACTTTCAATATGGATGATAAACTTGCTGATGTGTTTGTAATTCATCAGGATCTTGGCAGGGTAATAATCAATATCGTGAATAATGCATGCCATGCTTTGGAAGATAAAATAGAGAAGATTAAAGACTTTGATGCAAAGATTAGTATCTCCACTAAAAGTGATAACGGAAGTTTTACAATTACTATCGAAGACAATGGCAAGGGCATGAGCGATGAGGTTTTAGCAAAGGTCTTCAATCCATTTTTCACTACAAAATCAACAGGAAAAGGTACTGGCTTAGGCCTTACAATGACTTATGATATTATCACCAAAGTGCATAAAGGAAAAGTGAGTGTGCAGAGCGAATTGGATAAATTTACTCGATTTATTATAGAAATACCTAAAAATCTTAAGAAATAAAACCATGGCATTTATTATATTAAGTGTGGATGATGAAATGGATATGCAGGAATTGCTACGCCAGAAGTTTCGACGACAGATTCGGAAAGAAGAATTACAGTTTCTTCATGCTACCAATGGAAAGGAAGGATTGAAGGTGTTGCAGGAACATCCAGAAATAAATATGGTTCTGGCAGATATAAATATGCCAATAATGGATGGGCTTACTTTTCTTGCAGAAGTATCGAAACTAAATAGAACACTGCTTAAAGTTGTTATTTTAAGCGCATATGGCGATATGAGGAATATCCGCCTAGCAATGAATAGTGGAGCATTTGATTTTATTAATAAACCTATTGACTTTAGTGATTTGGAGAGAACCATTGCAAAAACCAAAGACAGAATAAAATATCTAAAGAATCAACAAAAAAGGATTGAAAGGCTTACTTTCGTTGAGAATGAGGTAAAGGCAGCAGCACAAATTCAGTCATCGCTATTGCCAAAAATCAATGGAGTATTTCGTGAATTTAATCAGGTGCAGATTTCTACTTTTCTAAAGCCTGCAAGGTATGTGGGAGGAGATTTTTATGATGTTTTACAGATTGATGATAAACATTTAGGTTTTTTTATTGCTGATGTTTCAGGCAAAGGAATTGCTGCTTCTGCTTTTATGTTGATGAGTCATACAGCTGTAAAGGTATATGCTCAGCAAGCATTAAAGCCAAATGAAGTACTTAGATTGGCAAATAACTATTTATCAGAAGAGAATGATGAAGCTATGTTTACTACTATATTTTATGGGATATTAAATGTAGAAACTGGTGAATTTGAATATTCTAATGGTGGACATAATCCTCCTTTTCTTTTCTCTCAGGATAAGCTAACGGAACTGGAGCGTACAAAAAATACGGCCTTGGGAGTAATTGGCGATATGCCTTATGGATTAAAGAAAATTGAACTAAAGCCAGGTGATGAAATTATTATGTTTACTGATGGTGTTAGCGAGGCCCAAAATGTGGATAATGAGGAATTTGGCGAAGATAGAATCTGTGATGTTATAAGAGATAGTAAAGGCCTTAATCCAACAATTTTGTCAGAGAATTTATTCAAATCCCTAGAGCAATTTAGAGGAAAAGCTAAACAATTTGATGATATTACTATCTTTAACTTTCAATGGCGGTAGATTGTTTTTTGCGAGTATTATTATTATAAATGTTGTAGCATTTAATGGAATAGGAATGTGATTAAAAAAAAAGCCCATCCACCAAAAAGGCAGACGGGCTATAATCATTCAAGAACAATCAACTATCGAACTATAATCATTTTGAATGTTTTAACTTCACCATCGAAACTTATTGAGTAGAAGTAAATTCCTTCGGTATAACTATTTGTATTTAGTTTAATTATTTGCTTCCCTTGTGAATAAGATTGCTGTTGATTTTCAACAATTGCACCCAACATATTTACAACCTTAAATTCAATATTTCCAGATTTTGGAAGGTAGAACTCAATTTCGGTATTGTTTTTAGCAGGATTAGGTCTGTTTTGCGAAACTATAAACTGTTCTCCTTTGGCTAGGTTAATATCAGTACCAATTACAGTAGTACATATCTGATTGTTTACAGAATCTACATCATTAATTA
>JAOZKO010000077.1:0-378 GCA_029935325.1 Bacteroidales bacterium | reverse complement strand
CACAAACTATATATGTTCCAGCAGATGAGTTATAGGTTGTAGTGAAAGTATAGGCAGCTGAGTCAAATGGAACAATAGTTCCTGTAAAAGTTTCTATTGCTTGTGAGTATCCATTTATAAGATATTCCACAGGAATTGAATATAAAGTATCGTATCCATAATTGCGAATCATAACCTCTACTTGTGTTGCTTGTCCAATTGTTACTTGCCCTAAAGGGGCTATGATTGAGCTAATTCCTGCATCCTGATTTCCTGGTGTAGAAATTATTTGAACACATGCTGAATCATTAGAAATAACCATATCATTATTTAAGTCTGTATAAGCACATAATTTATAATTACTTCCTGCCGAAGTATATGTTGTAGCGAATGTATATT
>JAOZKO010000329.1 GCA_029935325.1 Bacteroidales bacterium | reverse complement strand
CGAATGTTATGTTCTATAAAGAAACGTTTCATATTTACAAATTTAATGTCATTAACAAATTTATACTCAAATTGATTATGCAGACGCATTTTTTTAAAATTGAAAATATGACTGTCCATATTGAGTTGTGTTGAAGCATATTGTGTAGGAAGATAGCCAGAAAGGTTGGTAAGGTCTTCTTCTATATAAGCATATTTTTCAGGCAAATGCTCTTTTTCTAAAAAAAGATAACGATTAAGTTTTAGTGACGGTGTATTATTCCAATACTTATAAGCAGGAGGACTAAGACCGAGTTTAGTATAAATCTCTTTCCAAAGCCACTGTCTATCTAAAACATTATAAAATACTGCCATAAGACAACTATACCAAAATATGTCTCCAAAAAACATAAGCAATGCTTACAATAAAGAAGATTCCTATTAAATTGAGTACTAGACCATATTTAGCCATAGTTTTAATATCTATAACACCACTAGACATGGCAATAGCATTAGGAGCCGTAGCAATAGGAAGCATGAAGGCATAACTTGCACACACTGTTGCTACCATCATAAAGAGCGTAGTATTTATTCCAGCCTGTTCGGATACAGAATAGATAACAGGTAACATAATTGATATTAGCGCTGTATTAGAAGTAATTTCTGTTGTAAAGGTAATTAAGAATGCGATACTGATTAAAAGTAAGATAGGCATTAAGGTTGTCATATCAAGTAGATAAGATGCAAATACATCAGCAAGCCCTGTTTGTGAAAACCCCTTAGCTATAGAAAAGCCAGCCCCAAAGAGAAACATAATTTGATACGGTACTTTATGGGCATCATTTTTCCACATTAACTGATTTAAAGGTGGTAAAAAGAGAATTAAACCTGCACCTAATAAAATAAGTGATTCACTCATACCCAAGCCATTCCAATAAGGTCGTATAGGAGCATTTACTAGAAGTAATGTAATTAAGCCCCCTAAGACATAAAGCACTTTTTTTTGATCAGAATTTAAAGGAGGAACATCAACATTACGCTCTATTTCAATTCCCTTCACCCCAACGCTTAGTACAAATCCTAAAACTAAAAACATACTAAAGACAAGAGGTGCTACAATCCACATCCATTGAAAAAATGGAATTAAATCCATTCCCTTATCTTCCATAATTCCCATCAATATTAAGTTAGGTGGGGTTCCAATAGGTGTTAAAATTCCTCCAATACTTGCTCCATAGGCAATAGCAAGGGCAAAACGCATTTTAATTTTCGGATCATCTGAAAGGAATAGAGCAATAGAAATTAAAAGCAAGGTTGTTGTAGTATTGGAAAGTACAGAACTTAAAAGTCCTGCCGTTATGGCTAATGAGAAGATAATACCTCGTACAGTTGAGGGAAAAAGACCCAATATCTTATCTGCAATCCAATGATGTAAATTACTTTTTTCTACAGCAATCGCTAATAAAAATCCTCCCAAAAAGAGATAAATAATAGGATGCGCATAATTAATCGTTGTCTCTTTTACATGTAAGATAGAAAAAGCAGGGAAAAGAAGAATAGGAAGCAGTGAGACTACACCTAAGGGAAGAGCTTCATTACTCCAATACGTTACTAAAAGTGCGATAATCCCAATAAGTGATGCCTGAACTGTTGTAACAAAATTAATTGCTATTACAAAAAATACAAAACCAATACCCAAACCAAGAAGTAACTTTTTCGTTTGCTCACTAGGAGTCATTGCTATATCTCTCATCGTGTTAATAAATCCTTTAAACTATCACGAGGTTCTTTCCCCTCTAAAATTTCATATACTTCTGTGGCAATAGGCAAGTAAATATCTTGCTCTGTGGCAATGACATGTAGAGCATAAGCCGTACCAATACCCTCAGCTACCTCACCCAACTCTTCAAGAATTTCTTCTTGTGTTTTTCCTATGGCTAGACCTAAACCCACACGATAATTTCGTGATAGGGTTGAAGATGCAGTTAAAAAAAGATCCCCTGCTCCACTCAGACCAATAAAACTCTCATCTTGTGCCCCATAACGCTTACCAAAACGTGCCATTTCAACCAAACCTCTTGATATTAGTGATGCCGCTGCATTTTTCCCCAAGCCTAAACCTTCACAAATACCCGAGGCTATCGCAATCACATTTTTATACGCTCCTGAAACTTCTGCACCCATTACATCATTGGAAATATAAGCACGAACAAAGTTAGGAAAAAATGAAGCAAATTGTAAAGCAATTTGTTCATTTTTAGAGTTTACAACAATGGCAGTAGGTAATGACTGCATCACTTCCACTGCAAAAGAAGGTCCAGAGAGGAAAGCAATATTTTCTTCAGGAACATAAGGTGCATAAATTTCATTTAAGAAACGTCCATTCGATGCTTCAATTCCCTTCGCAGCAACAAGAACCTTTTGTCCCGAATAGACAAAATGCTCTTTCAGCCATAGGGCTATCTGCTGTGCAGGAATGGCAATAACAAGATACTTACATGTAAGGGCTTCTTCTAAAGAAGTAAAGCCTTCAATATCACGTTTAGTACGAGAGGTAATGCAAGCTTGATTATTTTGTTTCAGTGCGAAATAGAGGGCTTGCCCCCATTTCCCTGCTCCAATAATCCCAATCTTCTTCATCTCTTAAGCCTCCAATAAATTCTTTAAATAGCGTAATATCTTCATCATAACCAATGACAACCAAGATATCAGAACGATCAATACGGTGATGCGCCCCTTTTGTTGTAAAACTAAGATCCATACTCAGTTCTTTATCTACAATACCTAATATGATAATACCGTGTTTATCATGAATATCGAGTTCATCAAGATATTTACCGATATAGGGTGATTCTTCAAGAATATAAATTTGAGCAATTTTCAAGCTACTTTCATCATAAAGAAGATCATGCATTAACTCAGTTACAACGGGTTTTTCTATCATATCGGTAATGATATTGGCAACTGTTTGTAATTTTTCAATGACCTTGCTTGCTCCCGCATTCTTTAATTTTAATGCCGTTTCATGGGTAGACCCGATAGCAATAATAGGTAATTCTTGATAGACTGCTCGTAAAGATATCGTTGTAAAAATATTATTAGCATCATCGTGCATCGCACAAAATACAAGTAAATTATCAATATCACATACTTGTGAAAGTTTCTCAATTTCATTATTCATATCCATCTCATAAGTTTCGTACCCATCATGCTTTGCAGACTTATAAAGAAGATGATCAATAACAAAAATAACTAGGC
>JAOZKO010000328.1 GCA_029935325.1 Bacteroidales bacterium | reverse complement strand
AAAATAACGCAGTCCTTTACGTTTTTTCGCAAAGATTAATACGCTTTTGCAAAAACAACCCTACCTTTAGAAGGCTTACCGGTATAGATACAAACTCCCTCTTCAGAATCTTCGTAATCCAATGGAATACTACGGATAGTTGCTTTTGTTTCGTCTTTGATCTTATTTTCAGTCTCGCTAGTACCATCCCAATGAGCCATCACAAAACCACCTTTATTTTTTATAATATCTTTAAATTCATCCCAAGTGTCAACACTATTAGTATTGTCTTCTCTAAATTTTAGAGCTCTCAAATACAGGCTTTCTTGTATTTCTTCCAATAAGTCTAGCACTTTTTCTTTAAGGCCTTCCATAGCAGTAAACTCTTTGCTAAGAGTATCTCTACGAGCAAGTTCAACAGTACTATTTTTCAAATCGCGTGGCCCAATAGCTATACGTAAAGGCACACCTTTGAATTCCCATTCGGCAAATTTATAACCTGGTTTTTGAGTGTCTCTATCGTCAAGCTTCACTCTAATACCAACTCTTTCAAGTTCTTTCTTTATCTCTTTACCTTTCTCAATAACAGCAATGCGCTCTTCATCTTTACGATAAATTGGTACTATTACCACCTGATGTGGAGCTAATTTTGGAGGCAGAACAAGTCCGCTATCATCAGAATGCGACATTATTAAACCACCTATTAGGCGAGTTGAAACTCCCCATGATGTTGCCCATACATGCTCTAATTTATTTTCTTTGCTCAAATATTTAACATCAAAAGCTTTTGCAAAGTTTTGTCCTAAAAAGTGAGAAGTACCCGCTTGAAGAGCTTTACCATCTTGCATAAGTGCTTCGATACAGAAAGTCTCTAAAGCGCCTGCAAAACGCTCATTTTCAGTTTTCACACCTTGTAATACAGGCATAGCCATAAACTCTTGAGCAAAAGTTGTATAAACACCAAGCATTTTTTCAGCCTCTTCCATTGCTTCTGGCTTAGTAGCATGAGCAGTATGACCTTCTTGCCATAAAAACTCAGCAGTACGAAGGAATAAGCGAGTACGCATTTCCCAGCGAACAACATTTGCCCATTGATTTACTAAGATAGGAAGATCTCGCCAAGACTTTACCCATTTACGATAAGTATCCCAAATAATGGTTTCACTAGTAGGACGAACAATTAATTCCTCAGTTAATTTAGCATCGGGATCAACAATAATTTTACCATCCTCATCATTTTTTAATCTATAATGAGTAACCACCGCACATTCCTTAGCAAAACCAGCAACATGTGCTGCTTCTTTACTAAAAAAAGATTTGGGAATAAATAATGGAAAATAGGCATTCTCATGCCCCGTGTCCTTAAACATCTTATCCAATGCAGCTTGCATCATCTCCCATATTGCATATCCATAAGGTTTTATAACCATGCTTCCTCTTACAGCAGAATTCTCTGCTAAATCAGCCTTTAATACAATATCATTGTACCATTTAGAATAATCTTCTTCTCTTGTTGCAAAATCTTTAGCCATACTTATTTTTGGTATAGTATTTGTTATTTGTGTAATCGAATCAATTCAATTGCAAAAGTAAATAATTATAAATAGTCATTGATGACTATTTTTAAAATAAATAAAGAGCCCAATTATGAAAAAAACGTACAATATTTTAGCCCTAATCGCACTGATAGCTATGTTTTCGTCGTGCGCATCTACACAATATGACTCTGCAGCTTATGAGGATGACTCTTTTTATAATCCATTTCGCGAAACTCGCCTTGCTAAAAAACAAGAAAACCAACAAAATAAATTGGATAAAACAAATAAGCAAATTGCCGCTTATAACGATGGTGAAGAAGCAAATGTTGCCATTACAGATAATGTAGGCGATGAATATGCTGTTTCTGAAAGCAATTTGAATGATGATTATTATGACTATGAATATTCTGAAAGAATAAAAAGATTTCATAGTGATGATACTACAAATAGAGATTATTACGACGAATACTATACTTCATCTACAGGTTCTGACATTTATATTACTAATGTATATCCAGATAATAACTACGGATGGAACTCTGGCTTGTCATTTGGAATGAGCTTTGGTATGGGTTATGGTTATGGTTATGGCTACCCATATTACGGTAACCCATATTATGGTTATGGCTATCCTTATTATGGAGGAGGCAGTTATTGGGCGGGTTACAATAATGGGTATTATGATGGATACTATAATGGTTCGGGAGGATATTACTCTGACTATGGTAATGGAGGATATTATGGCAATAGCTCTGGTAATTATTATGGCCACCGAAACAGTACAAGTACAGGCGGTAGCTCTGGAAGTAGAGCCCCAAAAAATAATTCAACCGGATCAGACAATGGTCGCTCAGGTAAAGGTTCTAGTTCTAGTTCAACTGCAAGTTCATCTCCTCGATCAGCTCAGGCAACTACAGTAATTGGAGCAACAAAAGTTAGCAATACTAATGTTCCTTCAAGGTCAACAAAAGGAAGCAACTCTCTTTCAAGCTCTAGAGCGTCAAGTAAAACTTCTAAAACAGCAGATATTAGCACTAAAAGCAATGCTATTCCAAAATCAAGAGCATCGTATAGCGCTGGTTCTAAAGCTAATTCTTCAAATGCTAAAACATATGCTAAACCTCGACAGTATAACACTTCAAGTTCTACTGCCAGTAAAAGAGGTTATTCTAAAAGCACTTCTAAAAGTAGTACTTCAAGTGTATCGCGTCCTTCTTCTACTTCTACAACACGCAATAATGCTAGTAGAAGTTCAAAAAGTTATACTCCTTCTAGAAGCAGTAATAGTAGAAATAGTTATAGCACACCACGACAAAGCTCAAAGCGTGCTTCGTCAAGCACTAAATCTTCTAATAGCAGATCGTATACTCCTTCAAGAAGTAGCAATAAAAGCTATCAGCCGTCAAGCAGCAAAAGTTCATCAAGAAGTAGCTATTCCGCTCCATCTTCTTCAAGTAGGAGTTCATCTGGAAGCAGCAGCACTAAATCAAGTTCATCAAGCTCTTCTCGTTCGTCATCAGGAGCTCGTCGTAAGTAATATTATTAAAAAGTATATAAATATATTTAATATAAAACTAAATTATGAAACGAACATGACAAAATTTAATCTTAATATGACCCACAGGGACATGATTAAAATATTGTTATGTGACTCCACCTGCCTGCGGTAGGCAGGTATCACCGAATTAATAAATTTTAAACATATGAAACGAACATGACAAATTTTAATCTTATTTTGA
>JAOZKO010000327.1 GCA_029935325.1 Bacteroidales bacterium | reverse complement strand
GAAAACCGTAATCGCCTGACTGTGTGATTTATATAAAACATTAACGGAGTATTAATTGACTAAAAATAAAAAAAATAAATTTTTCAGCACTTCTCCAAAAACCAAACACTAAAAACAATATTTTTGCAAACCAATGGAGCAATCAAATCATATACAAGAATTACTAGAGCAAAGTTTTATTAGGCAAATTGCCAAGGATGCTAAGGAGCTTGATATTCGTGTATTTGTAATTGGCGGTTGGGTTAGAGATATGCAATTGGAGCGAGATTCCAAAGACATGGATTTTGTAGTTGAAGGCTCAGGAATACAGTTGGCTGAAGTAGTAGCAAAAAACCTTGATGCAAAACTTACTGTTTTTAAGAATTTTGGTACAGCAATGATTAAGCTTAAGGATACTAATGAAATATCGGAGCTTGAGTTTGTGGGTGCTAGGAAAGAGTCCTACCGCCGAGATTCACGAAAGCCAATTGTTGAAGACGGTAGTCTGGAGGATGATCAAAACCGCAGAGATTTTACAATTAATGCAATGGCAATTGAGCTAAAGGAAAATCAAGACAGCACAATTATTGACCCTTTTAACGGCCTAGAAGATCTTCAGAACAAAATCATTAGAACACCTTTAGATCCTGATATAACGTTCTCGGATGACCCATTACGAATTATGCGAGCAATTAGGTTTGCTACTCAATTAGGCTTTGAAATAGAAGCAGAAACCTTTGAAGCAATCAAGCGAAATAAAGACCGCATCAAGATTATTTCAATGGAGAGAATTACAAGCGAGCTTAATAAAATCATTCTATCAGACAAACCTTCTCACGGGTTTCATCTATTGTATAAATGTGGTGTGCTTGATATTATTCTTCCAGAGCTCGTTGCTTTACAAGGCGTTGAAACTGTAGGTAATAAATCACATAAAGACAACTTCTACCATACCTTGCAGGTATTAGATAATATTAGCCTGCATACTGATAATTTATACCTTCGGTGGGCAGCAATTCTACATGATATTGCAAAAGCACCAACCAAGAGATTTGTAAAAGATATTGGCTGGACATTTCATGGTCATGAGCATATGGGAGCTAAAATGGTTCCTAAAATATTCAGTCGATTGAAGCTACCTATGAACGAAAAAATGCGCTATGTGCAAAATATGGTACGATTACACTTGCGCCCAATAATTTTGGTTGAAGATCAGGTTACAGATTCTGCAATTCGCCGACTATTATTTGACGCTAGCAATGATGTTGATGATCTAATGACCCTTTGCCATGCCGATATTACTTCTAAAAACAAAAAGAAAGTAATACGTTTTCATAGGAATTTTGAGATTGTAAAAGAAAAATTAATAGAATTAGAAGAAAAAGACCGACTTAGAAATTGGCAGCCACCAATTGATGGTGAGGAGATTATGAGAACATTTGGAATTGAACCTTGCAAAACTATTGGCGACTTAAAAAAGCTAATTCGAGAAGCAATACTAGATGGAGAAATTGAAAATTCTCATACAGCAGCATTTGATTTTATGATAGAAGAAGCTAGTAAAATAGGACTGAAACCCAAATCGTGACAATAATAAATGACTTACCTCCTATCGCTATAAATACATTTTACTTATAAATAATTTTCAAATTAATGACAAAAATAGGACTCCTTTCTGATACCCACTCTTTGCTACCAATTGAACTAGCCAACTTTCTGAAATCTTCAGATGAGATATGGCATGCTGGCGATTGGGGAAGTATTGAAGTTTATGATAAGCTAAAGAAAATATGCCCTATTATAAAAGGTGTTTATGGAAATATTGACGGCCCTAACTTCTCAGCACATACACCAGAGAATCAAATATTTAATTGTGAAGACGTAAAGGTACTTATTACTCATATTGGAGGTTATCCTGGTAGATACGAAAGTCGGGTACGAAAGCTAATAATTGCTGAGCAGCCCAAACTATATATTGCTGGTCATTCGCATATTCTAAAAGTAATATTTGATAAGAAATTCCAGTTACTACACATTAACCCTGGCGCTGCTGGCAAAAGTGGATTTCATAAAGTTATTACAGCATTACGCTTTCAAATAAATGGTGATAAGATTGAGAATATGGAAATCTTTGAATTGCCACGGAGGAGTTTGTTGGGTTGAGGTTGAGGTTAATCCCGATAACTATCGGGAGAGGTTGAGTCCCGATAACTATTGGGAGAGGTTGAGGCAAAGACTCGTAATATGTTGTTTGTTTGCTTCGCTCTCTATAACGCATCCCACAATTAACACAATCTTATTTGCAATATTTTAATCTGTGTTAATCCGTATAATCAGTGTCATCAGTGTTCTACTCAATGCTCGTTTGACTTATAACAGCTTCATCAGGAATTACTTTAACTACCTTAGTTTTAGCAATATGGTCGTGCCAACCATTTTTACCAAAGAATGAGAATGCCTCAAATGGAATAAATCTAACAATTGTTCTAATATAAATTGCCTTTAGTTTACTACCTTCAAACTGGATATAAGAGTTATTATGGAGTTTGCCAATTGTTTGCAAAAACAAGAACTCCAAAACAAAATAATACATAAATATATGCAATGCAAAATACCAATATGGATTAGAATTTAGATACTCATTATCTTCAAAAATGCTTCCGTGAGATAAGAATCTAAGATTTGTAAAGCTGATAGTCATAATAATAAAAGAATCTATAAGATAATTTACAAACCTCCCCGATTTACTAACGATTACAGCCTCCCCTTTTTTCTTCTTAAACCCCACACTTATAGCATAATAAATTACAACTCCAATATATGAAAAGCTTATAACCTTAAATAAAACAAATAGATAGGGTGACTCTAAACTCTCAGGAATAAATGAGTATCTTGTACTTAAATACATTTGTATATAGTAGAATAGTGTTGTTATAATGTAATAATATATTGGAAAATAAAAGGCTCTAACTAATTCAATTTTATTGCGCATTATTAATTGAATTATTCCAATTATTACAAACAGAATTGATACATATCCAATAACATCCTTAAAAATACTGAAAACATCAAAAATCTCAGGAATATCAGCATTCTCAATCCACCAAGGAATACGAAAATATTTAATTGTAAAATACGAACCTATTGCTGCATTAATTATTACAAATGCTACTAATATTTTTTCCAGTTTCATATGTTTAAAATTTATTAATTAGGTGATATGTAGTCACATAACAAAAATATAATCATTCCTTATGAGTCAATAAATAATTATTTTTAT